>NZ_JBARMD010000689.1:0-3422 GCF_049802275.1 Occallatibacter sp.
GCGTCGTACACCCCGCGATTCAGGCTCAGCGCGCTGCCCGTCATCGCCACGCGTTGCGCTTCCATCTGCGCCTGGTCGCGCACGGCCTTATCGGCAGCAACAGAATTCAGCACGCCTGCCTGCGCACCCGCCAGCGCCAGATGTTCGATGGCCGCATCGTAGAGTCGCAGCGTGTTCTCCACGGTGCGCGGACCCTCAACCGCGAGCAGAGCGGCGAGTGCAGCCTCATGCGCCGCAAGCCGCGCGCCGACCCAGGCCGCAAGCGCGTCAGGAGACGAAGCTCCGCCTGCCTCCCACGCATGAATATCGTTGGTAACCTGAGCCGCAGCGACAGTTTCAACCAGCATAATGAAAACAACCTCCAGTCCTAGGTTGCCACATCGGGCCCAGGATCTCCCGCTCATCCTCTCTGTCATTCCGAGCGACCAACGGGAGTCGAGGAATCTGCCCTGAAAATTCCCATGCCTCGATCAAAACTGGGTGCCCCATCCTTGCGCAGCAAGGGTGGGAAAGCACGCTCCCACCCGATTTTCATGGTCTCGGGTGGCGCAAAGAGCCATGCAAGACTGCGGTTGCTCTTCTTCGGTCCAATCTCAAAGGCTTAAGAAGGGCATTGTCTGTCCTCAGATGTTCCCGACCCTCCCCTTCATCAACACTGTCACTCCGAGCGCCTCAGTTCCTTAGGTTGCGCGACGCTTACAATATCGCGATGCAGCAGGCCACTTCCAACCCCGATGCTTCTGACAAAGACTTCTTCCAACGCCTTCGCCGTGAGCTCGAGCATCAAATCGCAGGTTATGTGTACGAAGTTGCGGCGGGTGCAATAGGGAGTCCGCTCCCCGCTGACGTGATCCGCACGTATCCGGACTCAATGCGCCTCTGCCTCGTTGAACAGCATTGGGAGAGAGTCAACATCTGCAATACCAGTGAGGAATCGTGGACTGGCGTGGGTGTGAAGCGCATGTGCGTCACGATGGCTGAAGACGAGGGCTACGTGCTGGTGTTCGACCCCGTAGACGAGCAGTACCATTTAGCGTGACGCAGCGAAAACGGCTTGGGCACTTGGGGAATTCGTGGAGATGGAGTCGGGCGTTTCATCGCTCGGTAGTTGACAGTAAATCACTCAAGCGAGTCCCGTTCGACAACGAACGCACGGGGCCGCTCCACGACAATCCCGCAACACGCACCCAATGGTCCAATCGGGCTTATCCCGCAGAAACATTCACTTGGCACCAATCGCAATTTGGCAAAACCTAGACCACGGCTTCCGCCATCACGCCGGCAGTGCGGGTCACAGAGATCACGCTGATGTCGTCTGCCTGGCCGAAGCTCTGTGCCGCGATGGCCACTTCAGAGGCGCTCCTGGCAGTGCGCAGCAACTCCTCCACGCGCTCAAAGCCAAAAAGATGGCCATCGGCGTCCATTGCTTCCGCGACACCGTCAGAGAGCAGCACCAGCCGATCCTGTTCCTTCAGATTGAACCGCATCACGGAAATCTCCGCGCCATCCTTCATTCCCAGCGGCAATGTGCCTTCCACGGCCACCAGGTGCCCGTTCAGGTAAGGCGGCATATGCCCGGCGTTCGCCAGCATCGCGCGTCCATCCGCATCAATCCGCAGTGCGAGGCAGGTTGCCTGCGCGTCACCGCGGCCCAACAGGCGGCGATTCAGAGCGCGCAGCACAAACTCCGGTTGAGCATTCAATTCTGCGGTGCTGCGGATCGCCCCGACCAGCAGCGCCACCAGCATTCCTGCCTTGAGCCCCTTGCCCGTGACATCTCCAGCCACAATCAGCAAACTGCCGTCTGTCGCGTGCGGAATGATCTGGAAGAAGTCTCCGCCAACCTCGCGCGCTGGGTGATACTCACTTTCGATTGCAAGTCCCGGCAACGTCGTGCGGCCCTCCGGCAGAATCACCTGCTGTACCTCCTGCGCCTGTCGCACATCCAGCGCCATCTGCCGCTGTATTCGCAGAGACGTCAACAAACGTCGTAGCAACAGCACCGCCACCGTGGCCACCAGCAGAAGGCTTGCCAACTGCGTCAGAGTAATCTCTGTGCCAAGAATGAGCCAGTTGAGATGAATGTGCAGGTAGCCCAGCTCCGCGCGGAGCCCCCCAACCGCCGCGAACAGGGTTGCAGGCAGAACCAGCCACCCTTCCAACCCTTGCTCGCGAATACCGAGGTAGACGTTGGTGAGCATGAGAATTGCGAGAACCACCCTGACTGCAATTGCAGTCAGATGAAAGGCAAGGCTGACCGGCTGCGAGACAAAGTTGTAGAAAATGTTGTCACCCAGCGCATTTGAAACCATGAGAAGCACTACAAGAACTGCGAGCGCCGATGGCATCCATCTTGGCCTTCGCAAGCGAAACCAGACTCGCCACACCATTACCCATCCCGCATAAGTGAGTGGAACGATGATGACGTCGGTGAAAATGGTCAGCGGCAGTGCCCCTATCCACTCTGTCCACGAACCGACGGCCTGCACCGCGTAGCTGACCGAAGACGTAATGAGGATCATCCCAATCCAGAGATAGACGCGATCCGTGCGGTCGAAGAGCATCAGGCTGCAGGCGACCAATCCGAGAAGGCCAAACACAAATGCCTGGATAGGTGACAGAATGTACGACCGAACCAGTTCAAGCCAGCGCATCTGATGTCGAGCCATCACTGCACCGGCCTGGCCCAGCAGCGGCGCGGTGTGCATCCCGCCCACATCGTCCCCTTGCAGAAGGGTGTTCGCTTCCATCCAGAACCGGAACGCGATCACCTGCCCGTCGGGCTTCGCTGAGTTCTGCTCGATGGCACCATTGCCCGAAGTGTCAGGCAACATTAGCATGACCGGCTGGGTGTAATAGATTATCGGCCGGGCGCTCGAAAAATCTCCGAAACTCCCCAGCAGCGACCCGTTGAAAAATGCCTGGTAGGCGTCGTCAACATTCGAGGGCCCTGCAATTGCGAGCTTGACCCCGGGCTTGGTTTCGACGTGTACGTGAATTCGATACCACGCATAGCCCCAGTAACCCCGATGACCTCTTGCTGTCCATCCCGGTACAAAATCCGACAATCCAGATATCGGATCCACAGCTCCGCTCGGCGTCAGGTCAACCGTCTCCCACCGTGAGTCATCAAAACCCGGCTCGGCCCAAAACGGCTTGTCCGTCGCCGGATCGATCAGCGAATCGCCGATATTGAACTTCCATGGGCCATTCAGCGCCACCACGCTGTCGCCCAGGCGAACAACCTGCGCGCTCGGCGCGGCAGCAGGCTGCGCTTGAGACAGAATGCCAAACCCACCAACCACCATGGATAGGACGAAGCAACGAAAACCACGTGCCATTGCCGGACCTCTTGCGTGCAGGGAAAGCCGCTTTCTCGCACTATACGCATTGAATCGTATGGTTTGGAAGGTTCTTTGCGC
>NZ_JBARMD010000690.1:0-1918 GCF_049802275.1 Occallatibacter sp.
GTTCATCATCCAGCAGACCTCGATCGCGCCACTGCCATTCCCAGGCGCCAACGCCGCATATGGTCGCTACCTCGGAGTGAACTGGCTCTATCTCCTTTTCATGTTGGGATTCGAGAGTGTGTGGGTAGTCCTGATTCCTGTTCAGGTCACTGAGCTCATCTTTCCCAAACACCGTGAGCAGCCATGGCTCCGCAAGCGCGGCCTCATCGCGACCTGTATCGCATTCCTCGTCGGCAGCCGCATTGCCTGGTATGGCTGGACCCAGCAGGCGCGCCCGAGACTTCACGCAGTTCCCTACCACCCGCCTGTGATCCTTATCCTGCTCGGCTTCGCCGCCATCGCCGCCCTCATCGGCATGGCGTGGCTCGTGCGCGGACACGGCCACTCCGGACAAATCGATTCTCGCCAGCCCGCCAATCCATGGCTCATCGGATTCAAAGCGTTCATATTCGGCGCGGCCTGGTTCTCCCTTATTACGCTCGTATTCGTTCCTCACCCCGGCATCGCTGCCTGGATGCCCCTCGTCGCAGGTCCAATCTGGGCCCTACTGGCTTTCGCGCTTGTACGCTACTGGTCTGCCGCACGCGGCTGGCGCGACATTCACCGCTTCGCACTCTCATCCGGCGCCGTACTGGGCTGCATGGCCATCAGCGACGTCAGCGCAGCAGGCTGGACCCGCCTGGACCTCATCGCCAAGTTTATTTTTCAGTTTGTGGCTGTCGCAGGATTCTTGCTTCTGGCTCGAAAGGTCTGGCAACGCGAAGCGGCGAATCACGGCCCTTGTCTTTGACCCATCGCCAACGCGATCAGTTCGAGGGCATCGCCTGCACCGGTATCCGCTGACGCCTGCGCGCGGGCGCCGCCAATTCCGACGGCCACACATACACTGCGAGACGCCGCGAATAGTGCAGCACCGGTTCCTGATCTTGAACCTGTATCCCCAGGGCTGCCGGCAAATCGTTCTGCTCGATCTCAGCTTCGGCATCTTCCAGAGGCGAAGCCACCGTGTGAATGTTCGCCCGCATGGCCAGCCCCGCATGATTTTTCGTAAACAGGCAATATCGCTCCGTGAAAAAATACTCGAGCGATCCGCCTCGAATCTCCGCCAGCCTGCGCGTCGGTCCCAGTCCCCGGTAGCGCGCATTGAAGATTACCGGATGGCTCACGAGCAACCTGCGGCTGTAAAAAGAAAACTCGCGCTCGGTCCGCTGGTTCAGGCGCATCTCCGCCCAGTTGCACGGCAGTCGGAAGATCAGGCGAACCGCAGCCGTTGCCAGCAAGCTGCCGATATCGACTGAGAGGTTGTAAATGCCCGGAGTGTTGGTCAGCTGATCGTGCACGTAGGTGCGGAAGTGCAATTCGGGAAAGCTGTGCATACCCGGCACGGATGGCATGCCACGAAGGTTAAAGCGATCCATCCACAGTGGAACGATCCCGATCCATGCCGATCCCTGGAAGGTGTCGGGCTGCAATCCTTCCGGCAGAAAGTGCGCCACGTGAGCAGCAGGAAGGCGCCAGTGGGCAAAAAGCAGGTCGTTCCAGCGCTGAGATACTGTCCAGCGACCAGTGGGTAATGGCCGGGGCCTCTGCGATGTACGCAATTTAAACTCCCGCATTTCGCCGCGCGCCCCCGCTCTACAGCTTTGACGTTTTCATCGGTCCTTGGGATTCACAGCCCTGACTACCTTGATGCCGTATTCTGGTCGCGAGCCCTCGTCCATGTCCAGTGAATCTTTCTCGCCCGCCGGTGCCCGCAACCTGACCGATGTCTATGCCGTTCACGGGGCCGACCCCGAAGTCCTGGCCTACGCCATGGCCAAGTACTCCCGCTCTGCGCTCTCCATGCGCGAATCCCTCACGGAAATCAGCGTCCAGCGCGCCGAGCAATTTCTCAACACATTCTATTTCCAATACGGCC
>NZ_JBARMD010000691.1:0-1662 GCF_049802275.1 Occallatibacter sp.
TGCGCACCCTGCTCGGGGTCGGGAGCACGGTTAGGCCTGGCATCACGATTGGAACAGATGCGGTGGTAGGCGCCGGCAGCACGGTTGTATCCGATGTGCCGAACGGCGCAGTCGTTGCTGGTGTGCCTGCTCGCGCATTGCGAGGTGCGGCGAGAACATGAGGATTGGGCTTATCTCGTCTACAGTGCCTCTCATCAACGGAGGGGCCCGATTCATCGTCGAAGGGCTTGCCGAAAAGCTGCGCGAATACGGTCATCAAGCGGAAATCGTCTATGTCCCCTCTACAGACGAGCCAAGCGAGATTCTAACGCAGATGAACGCCTTTCGCTTGATTAAGTTAGATAGGTACTTCGATCGAGTGATCACGTTCAGGCCTCCGGCGCATGTGGTCCGCCATCCTTGCAAAGTAGTATGGTTTATCCATCATATTCGAGTCTTCTACGACCTCTGGCAAAGTTCCTATCGACCGGTGCCTGACCTGGCACCCTGGCGCGCATTGCGAGATACTTTGATCCGCGCCGACACCGCCGCAATTAGCGAAGCACATCGCGTCTTCACAAACTCTCAAGTCGTCAGTGATCGGCTGCGCCTCTACAACGGTCTGGCCAGTGAAGTTCTCTATCCGCCCTTGCAGCGTCCCGAGCTATTCCACTCCAGAGTCTACGGGGAGGAAATCGTCTCTGTCTGCCGTATGGAGCACCATAAGCGACAGCACCTCCTGGTCGAGGCCATGCGGCATGTGCAAACACCAGTGCGTTTGCGGCTGAGTGGATTGAGTCAGAGTAGTGAGTATATCGCCAGCCTACACAGAATGGTGGCAGACGGAAATCTGCAAGAGAGAGTCCAAATTGAATCACGTTGGATTACCGAGGAGGAGAAAGCAGATCGGCTCGGCGGCGCATTGGCGAACGTTTATATACCTCTGGATGAGGACTCCTACGGCTATCCAACCATTGAGGCCGCACAGGCCCGGCGCTGTACCGTCACTGTCAATGACGCAGGAGGTGTCTTGGAATTCGTTACGGCTGGCATTAATGGTTTCATTGTGCCGCCCGATCCACGTGCGCTTGCCGCGGCCTTCGATCAATTATACCTCGATCGCGCCCAGGCGGGCAACATGGGAGAGCAGGCAAGGGCTCGCATAGCGGAATTGCACATATCCTGGGACGCCGTTGTAGCGAAGCTACTGGCATGAAGGTTCTTGTATTGACGACCTGTGTCCCGTTCCTCCGGGGGGGGGCAGAGATCCTGCGTGATAGTCTTGTTGCAAGACTGCAAGAAATGCATGTCGAAGCCGAAGCCGTGAGCATTCCCTTCACGTGGGATCCGCCCGAGCTCCTGATTGAAGAGATGCTCATAGCGCGAGGCCTACGGTTGACAAATGTCGACCGTGTGATTGCTTTGAAATTTCCTGCTTATCTGATCCCCTTCGAGAACAAAGTCATCTGGCTGCTTCACCAGTATCGGCAGGCCTATGATCTGTGGGATGCCAGCCAAACCAATTTGTCTGAGACGACGCGCGGCGACGTGATCCGAAATATGATCTATCGTGCAGACAATTCTGCCTTCGCTGTCGCCAAGGCGATTTTCACATCGTCTCCGGATACCCGTGATCGCTTGCGCCGCTACAATGGGTTTGACTCTGAGGTCCTCCCAGCTCCA
>NZ_JBARMD010000692.1:0-7251 GCF_049802275.1 Occallatibacter sp.
CTGGGCCACTCCGGTGGCAGGACGATCCTTGTAGATTTTGTATTCAGTCGGCGTAAGGTAACTGGAGTCGGCGTCGAGCGATTCCAGCAGGCCATGCAAGGCGCCGGTCGTCACCGTGTTGATGTTGGGATCGGTGACGTAGTCGCTCTGGATTCTCTTGAGCACTTCGGCATAGACGTGCATCTGGCGATAGGCGCCATCCTGCTCGGCTCCGGCGTGAACGCCGAACATACCGAACTCGCCCAGCGCGAAGCCGAGGCCGAGGGCGGCAAAAATGGTTGCTGCTAAGACGAAGGTCAGTCTCTGAAGGAGTCGGGACACACACACCACCGCTAGGGCCCCTGAGGGGAAGCAGGCCGCTAGTCTTTAGACGCAATGATAACGCAACCGGTAAAAGGAAAACGCGGGGTAGCGGGCGACGGTGCGGTGCGGAAGGTCTGCCGGGCTTAATCGGGTGGGTCGGGCGCGCCCCAGGGAGGATTAACTATCGAGCTGTCTCGCCTGTGGCCGATAAGCGGGCAAGTTCGACAACCACGCGATCAAGTTCCTCGACTATTCGGTTGGTTCCTGCTGATTTAAAGACCCTTAGTAGAGAGTTGAAGTACCAGAACTGCTGGTCACGGCTGCGGTGAAAACGCTCCCAGACCCTTGGCCCGATCGCACGGTACTCATCGAGGATGGTGCGCACGTTGTACAGCTTGTCGGCCGCGGAGATGAGCTGGGTTTCCGGCGATTCTTGAGGGAGGCGTTCAAGGTAAGACTTTTTGCGAACATCCCAGTCTTCTTTCTCGCAGGGGTCTTCCGCAAAGGTGTCGGAGAGACCTTCGACCATGCGCGCAACTTGCGGTCCGAAGTTGCTGCGGATGTCCGCAAGGCGGGTATGGCCACCATGATCCTCGGCTGCATCATGCAGGAGAGCCGCAATCACCATGTCTTCTGTAACCGGAAACGGCACCTGGCCTGCTTCGCCCATCACCAGCGACGCCACGCCGAGCAGATGTGCCACATACGGGATCCGAGTCGCTTTGCGGCGCTCGATGTGAAGGTGACGTGCATAGTCGATGGCACGGGAAAACCGGTCAGTGAGATGAAGCTCCGGGTCCATGTCGGTGGTTGGCATTCAGTGTTTCCCTTCTTCGAAACGCACAAAGCTGTCCCTGGCCAGAACAGTTCGCCGGATGAAGTGATATATCGTGTTCTGGTTTGGGGTTTTGGTGGCGGGAGGCAGGATCGAACTGCCGACCTACGGGTTATGAATCCGTCGCTCTAACCATCTGAGCTACCCCGCCTAAAGAGGCATACAGCGGAACCACTGCACAACTCTAGATGATACGGGCGGTTGAATTTAAGGTCAAACCATTGCCTGGGATACCTCGAACGCAGTAGACGAAAGTTTGAGAGGATTTAAGGCATGGCAGGCGCCTGGCGAAGGTCGGCGCGAGGATGAACGCGGCGAGGCCAGTCTTGTAGACTCACGTGCATGAGCAAGTTACGGATTGCGGGGGTGATTCCGGCGCGGCTCAGTTCCACCCGGCTCGCCCGCAAGGTGCTGCGGGAGATTGCCGGACGCCCCATGGTCGACTGGGTATGGCGGGCGGCAGCCGGCAGCGGTCTGATGGATCCGGTGGTGGTCGCAACGGACTCCGACGAAGTGGCCGAGGTTTGTCTGGCCCAGGGAATTCCTGTTGCGATGACATCCGCGAATTGTGCCAGCGGATCGGATCGCGTGCGCGAAGTGGCGCGGCAGATCGAGGCAGACATTTATGTCAATATCCAGGGCGACGAGCCGACCCTGACGCCCGAGTTCTTCCCACCGCTGATGGGCTTGTTTGACCGGCCTGAGGTGCAGGTGGCGACGCTGGCGGTGCGATGCCCCGCGGCAGATATTGCTAATCCCCACGCGGTGAAGGTGGTGACGGCGCAGGATGGAAAGGCACTTTATTTCTCGCGAGCGACGATCCCCCACGATCGCGACCAGGCGGGATTTGCGGGGTATCGGAAGCACCTGGGGATTTACGCATACCGAAAGGCTGCGCTGGAGAGGTTTGCTGAGCTTCCCCCGGGTTGGCTGGAATCGGTGGAGAAGCTCGAGCAGTTACGACTACTGGAGGCGGGCATCGATATCTACGTGGCAGCAGCCCCGGCAGACACAATTGGAGTGGACACGGAGGAGGATTTGCAGAGGGCGGAGGCGCTACTGCTGGAGCGGTCCGAAAGCTCGTAGCTGTTAGCCGGATAGCTAGTAGCCGGTAGCCAGTACCCACTTGCCGGTAGCCAAGCATCTGACCGTGCCAAAGCTTATAGCCGCCATCAGCTACCGGCTATAAGCCACGAGCTACTGGCTAACAGCTACCGGCTGCTTTCCGAATTGCAAGCAAGAATCGGAGTGTACGCGAATCGAACTTCGGCGACGATGAATCCATGATGAGTAATGTTCAAGTCGCAACCATGGAACAGGCTTTGAAAGCATTCAATGAGAATCGCGCGTGGCAGCAGCTTTGCGAACGCGATAGCAGCGCGCAGTTTTTCTACGCAGTCGCAACTACAGGCGTTTTCTGCAGGCCAGAGTGCAAGAGCCGCAGACCCCTGCGCGAGAATGTGCGTTTCTTCGAGACGACTGCAGCAGCACAGGCCGCCGGATTCCGCCCCTGCAAACGATGCCGTCCGAACGCGTCGCTTCGTGATCCTTCAAACGAGATTCGTGCTTACCTTGAGGCGAACCTCGATCGCGCCGTATCGCTTGCGGAACTGGCACGCATCGCAGACATGAGCCCGTTCACCGTGCAGCGCATGTTCAAGCAGAAGATGGGTGTGAGCCCGCTGCAGTATCAGCGGTCGCTGCGGGCGGGCAAGCTGCGCGGGGCGTTGAAACAGAACGGGCGCGTGACGGACGCGATCTATGAGGCCGGGTTTGGCTCGTCGAGCCGGGCATACGAAGGAGCGCAACTGGGAATGACGCCGACGCGGTTTGCCAGGGGTGGTGAAGGAGAACGGATTGGATGGTGCGCCGCGCGTTCTCCTTTTGGCTGGGTAATCGTGGGAAGCACACAGCGCGGGCTTTGCTGGCTGTCTCTGGCTGGGACTGCGGCGGAGGCCGAAGCGAGTCTCCGCGAGGAGTTCCCTGCCGCCAAGTTGCAGCGCGATCCCTCCCTTTCACGGCTTGTCGACGCGGCATTGCAAAGCGTTCGCGAAGGCTCGGACCTCTCTGAGAATCGCGGACTGCCCGGTGCACTCGACCTGCGAGGGACAGTGTTCCAGCTTCGCGTGTGGCAGGCACTGCGGCAGATTCCACGCGGGGAGACCCGTAGCTACAGCGAGGTTGCGCGCGAAATGGGAGAACCGAATGCAACGCGGGCCGTAGCTCGCGCCTGCGCGATGAATCGCGTTGCGCTTGTTGTTCCATGCCATCGCGTGGTGGGGGCGAGCGGGTCGTTGACCGGTTATCGCTGGGGAGTGGAACGCAAGAAGGCGATTCTCAAAGCAGAGCGAACGGGCTCCTAAGCGGATTTTCCTGCGCGCTGGCTGTTTCCCGGGTCTCAAACGCGAGACCTGGGGCACTCACTTTAGCATCGCCCGCTGTGGCTAAGCGGAAACCAGGCGCCTTTCCCCATTCGGCGTGCGGATGCTCGCTTCTTTCTGACCTGAGCTTCATACGGCCACACCACTGTGCTCGCATTGTCCGGGCACGGCTCGACCTTGAAGAGCGGACCGCGAAGTAGATCGCCAGCCTTTGCGGCAGACAAGCCAAGCGCCGCAACCAAAAGTGTGGGAATCAAGATGTATGTCATGATTTGAATCCTCTGATGTGATTCATCCGCCTTGCAGCCCACCGGACCCTGGATCACGGGCCCGGTTTCGTGGGGAGCTGGTTTCTGTTTTAGAGCCGAAAGCCGCCTGCAGCGTGGATGGCCTGGCCGTTGATCCAGCCGGATTCGTCAGAGGCAAGCAGCGCCGCGGCAGTGGCGATGTCCTTCGGCTGGCCGATGCGGCCAAACGGCGTGCGCGCTTCGGCGGCCTTCTGAAACTCGCTGCCGATGAAGCCTGCCGCATGGACACCCTCGGTCTCAATCAGTCCAGGGTTGAGCGAGTTGACACGAATCTTCTTCGGGCCGAGTTCCTGTGCGAGCGATGCGCTGATCGTATCCACCGCACCCTTCGTGGCGCTGTACACAGCCGCGTTGGGAGAACCATCGGCAACAACAGAGCTGATATTGATGATGCTGCCGCCCTTGGGGTTGAATTGCGCGACCGCAGCCTGCGTGACCAGCAACAAGCCGAGCACATTCAAATTGAACTGTTTGTGGAAGTGCTCCGGCGTGATCTGCTCGAGCGGACCAAACTCATAGATGCCCGCGTTGTTGACCAGGATGTCGATCGGGCCGAGCTGCTTGACCACGGTGTTGATGAGGGGTCCGATGGAATCGGGATCAGCCACGTTGGCCTGGACCACGATGGCTTTGCCGCCGGCCTGCTTGATTTCGTTGACGACCTTTTCCGCTCCGGCCTTGCTGCCCGAGTAATTCACCGCAACGGCCGCACCCTGCGAAGCCAGTTCCTTTGCGATAGCTGCGCCGATGCCCTTGGATGCACCGGTGACCAATGCTACTTTACCCTGAAGTTTGCTCATAATCTCTGCTCCCTGCCGTAGCGTCATCATTTCGACGTTTCGACAACTATCGAATTGATTAGCGGCACGGCAGAAGGATTCAGGATGATTGTGGAAATCTGTCTTGTGAACCTTTCAGCGGGTCGGGCAAGAGGCAGGGCTGAGGGACTGGAGATAGGTCGCCAGGGCCTCGAGAACTCCAGGCTTGACGGAGAGGTAGTGGAATTTCCCCTCGCGGCGAACGTCGATGAGCCCGCTCGTTTGCAGCTCTTTGATGTGGTGGGAGAGCGTGGCGGGTGAGATGGCGAGTGCTTCGCGGGCGTCGCTACAACCCAGGGGACAGGAAGCGCGGGAGATGCGCTCCAGCAGTTCGAAGCGCTTGGGATCGGCGAGGGCTTTGAGGAGCGCGGTGCGCTGAGCGCGGCTGAGCCGCAAAGGCCGAGGCGTTTCCGCAGTTTTGACGCTCGTTCGAAGATCTTCTTTCACAGCCATCGCGTTTGACCTGGGTATTGGATGCAATGGTATCGTGTTTTGCGCCCGTTACAACTTTGTGTCGCCATGCGATGCACGATCTTTCCTGGCGTTACTACCGCAAATACTCAATGGAAAGAAAACGAGAATCGACACATGAGCAAAACCACTGAAGAAATCAGAATCGGCGAATTGGCAATACATTTCCTGCTCGAAGGGAAAGATACGGGTGGCGCCTTGGCAATGTTTGAGTTTGAGGTACCTCCGGGAGGCAAGGTTCCGGCTGCACACTCGCATGACGCCTATGAGGAAACAATTTACGGCGTTCAGGCGGTGATGACTTTTACGGTAGACGGACAGCGCAACGAGATCCGTCCAGGTGAGGTGTTGTGCATCCCGCGCGGAGCGGTTCACCGCTTCGATAATCTTCATCCCGAAACGGCGAAATGCCTTGCAGTTTTGACTCCAGGTATTCTCGGCCCGGAATATTTTCGCGAGGTTGCGGCAGTACTCAAGGCTTCAGCGGGAGGCCCGCCGAACTTCGCAGCCATCGGCGAGGTTATGCGGCGGCACGGGCTCACCCCAGCGGCGTAAATCAAGACTAGGCGACCGGCTTGGTGCCAACCACCAGCATCGTCTGAAAGCGCGGCGGCTCGTCTTCTCGATCAACAACAGAGGCCAGCACTTTCTCGAACCCCGCTGCAGCAAGGTACGACTCCAGTTCCGCCTCGCTGAAGCCCAGCCACTCGTCGGCATACATTTCGCGCGCCTCTTCGAACCGGTGTTTGGCGAGATCGAGAATGGCGATGCGGCCACCCGGTCGCAGAACCCGCGCCGCCTCCGCAATGGCGTGGTGGGGATGGAGCGCGTGGTGCAGTGATTGCGAGAAAAAGACAAGGTCGACCGCATTGTCGTCGATCGGCAACTCTTCCATATCCCCAAGGCGGTAGTCGACATTTTTAACGTGATGGCGGTGCGCCTGCTCGCGGGCGAACTCAATCATCTTCGCGGAAGAATCGACGGCGATTACGTTTTTGGCGCTTTGCGCCAGAAGGAGCGAGAAGCTCCCGTCGCCGGCGCCCAGGTCGGCAATGATCATGGACGGCATCAGGCGGAGCAGTGCTTCGGCCACGCTCTTCCACGATTTGCCGGGAACGTAATCCTTACCGAGCCGCCCGGCAACGCTATCGAAGAACGCGCGCATCTTGTCCTGGCGCTTCTTAACGACCCTGCGGGCGGTGGCATGATCGTGAACGGCTTCAGGAATTTCGCGTGCTGCCTCGTCGAGAAGCTTGTCCAAAACACCGCCCCCACCGGAGGTGGCTAGGAGGCGGTAGAGGCTGCTTTTACCGATGCGGCGGTCTTCAACCAGGCCAGCCTGCTTGAGTTGCGAAAGATGCGTGGAGATGGTGCTTTGCCCCATGACGAGAATTTCCTGCAGCTCGGCAACTGACAGCTCTTCGGCCCTCAGTAGCAATAGAATGCGCAGCCGGTTGGGGTCGGCTACCACGCGAAGGATTTTCACAATTGACGTAGCCATGGGTTTCTGGTACACATCAATATATCACGATGCGTCGATATAAGGAGAACTGAATGGCTTCCTCAACCCTGTCTTCAACTTTAGAGATGACCGAATACAAAGTGGCCGATCTCGCCCTGGCCGATTGGGGCCGCAAGGAAATTTCAATTGCCGAGCATGAGATGCCGGGCCTGATGGCGATCCGCAACAAATATTCAGCGGAAAAGCCGCTGAAGGGAGTGCGCATCACCGGCTCGCTGCACATGACCATTCAGACAGCGGTGCTGATTGAAACCCTCGTGAGCCTGGGCGCAGAAGTGCGCTGGGCGAGCTGCAATATTTTCTCGACACAGGATCACGCAGCGGCAGCAATCGCGGCCAGCGGCGTTCCGGTGTTTGCGTGGAAGGGCGAGAGCCTTGAAGACTATTGGGACTGCACCTACAAGGCGCTGGCTCACAAGGGCGGCAAGGGACCCGAGATGGTTGTGGATGATGGCGGCGACGTGACGCTGCTGATTCACAAAGGCTATGAACTTGAAAATGGCGACAAGTGGGTCGATACCCCTTCAGGCAACCACGAAGAACAGGTCATCAAGGATCTGTTGAAGAAGGTTTACGCAGAAGACAAGCAGCACTGGCACAAGGTTGTGAAGGA
>NZ_JBARMD010000693.1:0-2104 GCF_049802275.1 Occallatibacter sp.
CGTTACTCCGAGCGCATCTTCGAGACCAGCGGCATCACCATCGAGACGATTGACCTGTCAGAGATTTTTGGCCGCATCAATCGTATGAAGGATAATGACGATGCAGCGCAGGGCAAGCTGACCGCAATCAAGAAGTATGTGAGCACGGCGGGGATTCCCGATGAAGCGCTGATGAAGATGGCGAAGCTTGGCGCGGTGATCGACGGCTGGATGGCGCAATCGCACATCACTATCAGCGCCGTGCAGTGCTGGACGTCAATGGAAGAGTACTTCGGCGTCGTCCCCTGCACCATCATGAGCATGATGTCGAACGATCTGATTCCTTCGGCCTGCGAAGTAGACGTGCCCGGCACGTTGAGCATGTACATGATGGCGCTTGCCAGCGGTACGCCCTCCGCTCTGCTGGACTGGAACAATAATTACGGCAGCCATCCCGACAAATGCGTCTGTTTCCACTGCTCGAACCTTCCCAAGCACTTCTTCAAAGACGTAAAGATGGACTACCAGGAGATTATCGCCGGCACGGTAGGCAAGCTGAACACCTTTGGCACGTGTGTTGGCCGGGTGAAAGCGGGCGCGATGAGCTTTGCGCGTTACTCCACCGACGATCGTCGCGGTATCGTGCGCGGATACACCGGGGCCGGCAAATTTACCGACGATCCGCTAGAGACCTTTGGCGGCGCCGGCGTGGCTGAGATTCCGCAGTTGCAGAAGCTGCTCAAATATATCTGCCGCGAGGGATTCGAACACCACGTTGCCGCCAACTTCAGCGATGTCTCGAAGTCGGTGCACGAAGCTGCACGCTATCTCGGGTGGGAGAGCCACTATCACCCGAACCTCGAGGACTGATTCACTGGCGATACAAATGCGGGCGTTGACTTTCGTGTCGGCGCCCGTCGTTGCCTGAGGAGATTGATATGGACACTGCAATCATGACCAAGCGGATCAACAAGAGCCTCGTTGTGAACGGAACCACTCTAGTAACAGAGGCTGCCTGGAATGAAGAACTGAATGCCAAGCACGACAAGCTCATCGCGTGGATTCGCACGCAGGATCTGGAAGGCGTACTCATACGCCGCCACGAGAACATTGCCTGGTTGACAGGCGGAGCGGTTGAGGTCCGCGTGCTGACTCCGGGCGAAACGGGAGTAGCCTCGCTGCTCGTGACGGCGACGGGAAGGCGTTACTACTTCACGACCGAGAACGAAGCGCCGCGCCTGCACGATGAAGAATTCGGCCAGCTTGACTTCGAGCCGGTGCTCTTTCCCTGGTACGCCGACGACACCTTGCAGACCGCTCAACGATTGGCTGGAGTTCACATTGGAGCGGATACGCCGGGCCCCGGGCTCATCCCGGTCAATCTTTACTCACTCCGCGCATCGCTCAGCGAGACTGAAATTGCTCGCTATCGCTGGCTCGGCACGCAGACGGCGGATGCAACCGTTGAGTCACTGCACGAGGTCGAGCCGGGACTTAGTGAATACGATCTCGAGGCCCTCACGGCCGCTAACCTTCTGCGGCGCGGAATTATGCCCTCGGTCTATCTGTTCGCGGTTGACGATCGCATTTACAAGTACAAACACGCAGTTGCCCGCGGTGCGCGGCTGACGAAATATGGAATGCTCAATCTCTGCTCGCGCAAGTGGGGCTTGGCCATCTCCATCACGCGCTTCGTGCACTTCGGAGCGCTGCCGGCTGAACTCGTCGCGCGGTTCAAATCAGCCGCACAAGTGAATGCCGCGCTGCTCGACGCTACGCGCGTTGGCGCGACTTCAGCCGAGTTATTCCACGTCGCGCAGGCGGCGTACAGTGCCGAAGGATTTCCGGGCGAAGAGCGCTTCCATCATCAGGGTGGACCAACAGGCTACGGCGAACGCGAGTGGGTTGCGACGCCCAACGGCCGGGAGACCGTCGTGAACAACCAGGCCTTCGCGTGGAATCCCAGCATTCGCGGCGGCAAGGCCGAAGACACCGCGGTCCTGCATGACGGCAATATCGAGTGGCTCACTGCTACGCCCGACCTGCCCATCATCAATGCATCGGTGAACGGGAAGGTTTATCCGGCGGCGGGAGTGCTGGTGAGGTAATGCGGGAAGTAGGAGCA
>NZ_JBARMD010000694.1:0-8446 GCF_049802275.1 Occallatibacter sp.
GGCCAGCGACGTTGTGCAAGACGGCCAGGTAGTTATCCCCGCCGGCGCGGAGATCGATGGCCATGTGGCAGAGCTATCGACCGGCCATTTCGGTGGACACGGCTCCATCCTTCTACACCCTGAAACCATTACGCTGGAAAACGGCAGCAAGTTTCAACTTCGCGCAGTTGTCATTTCCACTCCCGGTTCCAACCTGGGTGTCGGATCGGAAGGCGTCATCACGCCCGGCTCGCGCGTGAAACGCAACAGCATTGAATACGGCGCGGTCGTTGGAGTCGGAATGATCACGGGCGCGGTGCTGGGCGGCCCGCCGGGGATGCTTGCGGGTGCCATCGTCGGCGCCGGCGTAGTGACGACGCATCTGCTGGTAAGCCATCCGCAGGCGAAGCTCGAGTCCGGTGCGGTTCTGATGCTAACGCTTACAGACCAGGTGCGACTCGTGCCCGCTGTCTCGCAAGGCAATTGAATTCTTCTGGGATAATGGGGTGCACTTACGGCGCGACTTCGGTCGCGCCTCTTTTTTTCAGCGAAACTGCAGACTCAGGAGCCATTTGCCCGTTCGCCGTTCATTGCCCCATGCTTTTTCGTGGAAGTGAACTGTAGACCCTATCCGCCTCGATGGTTTCCCCAGTTCCCTCAGGACCTGGGGAAACCAAATTGGTGTGCCAGGCAATCAGGCTTCGAGTCTCTGCCCGAGGAACTCCTTCGCCTTTGCCATCTCGGCGTTCCACTTAGTGAGTTGGTCGGGTGAAAGGAAATTTGCAACGCGCTGGCGGATCTCGTCGCGATGCGCCATGACTTTGGCGGCGATATCGGCCCTGGTCGTGTTGGGATTTTTCTTGAGATAGTCAGCGAGCTTTTCACGCGCATCCACAAGTGTGGTTTGGAGCTTTTCACGCTGCGGCTCGGTGAGATTCAAGTCATGACCAAAGCGCTTCAATTCAGACACAACCTGTTCACGTTCTTCTGCAGTGATAGGCATGGATATATCTCCTTTGATCTGAATGATCGGGTTGAGCGCGGACGCTGCTTGTCACATTGAGACGTCCGGGATTCGTGGGGAGTTAATGCGTTTGAAATGTTGCTGAGTCAAATGCGGGCACCAACCGCACTTGCGATCGGATTCCGCAAGTGCTCAGCACAATTGGGGGAGGAGCATTGCTTACCCTGCTCCGGAAGACTACCGCCGGTGCGATAGCTTCGACCGGAAGGCTAGTCCACTGCGGACGGAAATGCAACTACCATTCTGGCAGTGGAGGGAAGGCTCTGGTGTTGTTGGATTTAGGCAAAGACGAGCTCGAGAATCCTTGAACGCTGCTGACGCGACAGCGGTTCTAGCCGTTGTTGCGGGCGCGCTCCGGCCGAGTGTCTTCCACAAGCAACATAGAATGCAAGGCCGCTACCTCAGCCTCCGCCAGAATTTCTTCGTCTGTCTTTACAAATAACCACGCCAGGCAGTCTAGGAGTGAATCGTCCATGTATCCCCTTTTATTCATGCTGCGGTCTCCTGTGTATCCTTCCCGCGTACACGTATCCCGGATAGGGCAAGACTTACGAGACACTTCAGTCAGCGCAGCCTTTTCTTGTATAGGTGGTCTTGAGTTTCTTCAATCATACCCGGGTTTCAATTGATTTGGAAGCGAAAGCAGGTTCGATTTCCCTGCTTCTCGGTTATGGAAGTACTATGCGCAGAATCCCCGTTCGTTGCCGAATAGATCGTCCGTCAATTCGCCGTTGGTCAAGAAACGTTTCCCGGCACCTCTCTCCTGCCTCCTTCCTCGAATCACGCCCCACGTGCTAACTGCTACACTCCCATTTGCCTGGGAGGAATCGGCAGTGGCAGATATACAATCAGTCGCCGTGATCGGCGCAGGAACCATGGGGTCAGGCATCGCTCACGTATTCGCCCGATCGGGATTTCCAGTCAGCCTATGCGATGTGGAGCAGCGCTTTCTCGATCGCGCGCTTGCCTCCATTCGCACCAACCTCAGCCGCGAAGCCGCAAAGGGCAAACTCGCCGAGGCGGAAATTGAGCCGACGCTCACCCGAATCAGCACCACCATCGACAGGGAATCCCTCGCCACCGCACAGCTCGCCGTTGAAGCTGCGCCAGAGCGCTTCGAACTCAAGGCCGAGGTTTTCGCAGCTCTCGATCGTATCCTGCCGCCGACGGCGATCCTCGCTACAAATACTTCGTCCATCTCCATCACCAAAATGGCTGCGCTCACCCGCCGTCCATCCCAGGTCATCGGCATGCACTTCTTCAACCCCGTGCCGGTCATGGCTCTGGTGGAAGTGGTGCGCGGCATGACGACAAGCGAAGCAACATTCGCCGCGGTGCGCGACCTGTCCGTGAAGCTCGGCAAGACGCCCGTTGAGGTCAACGACGCGCCCGGTTTCGTCTCCAACCGCGTCCTGATGCCCCTCATCAACGAAGCGGCGTTCGCGGTCATGGAGGGCGTCGCCAAGCCAGAAGCTGTCGACCAGGTTTTCAAACTGGGCATGGCGCACCCGATGGGACCGCTCACGTTGGCCGACTTCATCGGCATCGATGTCTGCGTCGATATTCTGCGCGTGCTCCAGGAAGGATTCGGCGATCCGAAGTATCGCCCTTGCCCGCTCCTGGTCCGCATGGTCGACGCCGGATGGCTCGGCCGCAAATCCGGCCGCGGCTTTTACTCCTACGAGAAGTAGCCTCGAAGCAACCAGCCTCGAACATGCTTGTCATCCCGACCGGAGCGGAGGGATCCGCAGTTGCCTTTGATCATCTAGCTCATCCGAGAATCTGTGTACTTTCCGAGTTGGCGGTGATCGTCCCGAAGTGTTGGCGGTTTCCCCGAGTCACTGAAACTTTATCGCGTGGAGCAGGCAGAACTTGTGCTTCTCCCCAAGATTGTCCAAAACCACGAACCACTGACCGTCGCGATAGAATTTCACTTGATCGTGAACGGTTTGGTTGTGGCCAGTCAGGACGATGAAGTGGTGCCAGTCCGAGCCGCCTGTAAACTCTTGCCACGAATATCTGTATGTTCCTGTGTCCACACCTACGGTGTTCGATTTGCGATTGGTCGGCGCAGCAACGTCGCCGCTACCAGCTTGCCCGCTGCACTCACCCATTGGACTAGAGCCAAGAGTTTGAGAGATGACGGTGGCGGTTTCCCACTGGTGCGACTCTTCCATCACAGCGGCACACGTGGTTAGTCCAACTAGACCGAAGATAACCTGAACGAGACCGCGATTCATATTGGCGCCACCTCAAAGATAATGCTTTCGAGTGCAGTCACCGAACTGGGACAAGAATAATCACGGCGGACGTCCAGCAGCAACTATCATCCCTTTCTCGCCGCCCCCCAGAGAGATTCGTAGTTTCGTTTCTCACCCCAAAGGTCGCGGTCGGATCGTGCGCCACCCAGAAGTTTCCCGTTGAGCAACCCGTCTAGCAATCGTGTGCTGCGTGGTTATTGACCGATGGGCGGTCACTCACCAACAGCTCTTCAATCAATGCAAGGATCGCCAAAGACAACGCCTCATTTGGATTTGCGTCGGACCTTATAGGCAAGCGAGATCCCGAAGATCTCGTTTGTGTCCCAACCAGCAGGGAGGTTAACCGACTGCAATAAGTAGTAAGGCCGAATGGAAAATGAATCGGCGACGGGAAATCGAACTCCTATCTGGAAGCGATTCTGAGTGTAGCTGCTGCCACCGTTGGCGAAAGGGTTGTACCAGGGAACGATGAAGAACTCATTGTTCACGACCAGCACTGGCTGCCGCGCTGTGCGAATCGGCAGAGAGTACTCGAAGCCGGGGCGAAATCGTAGCCGTGCTGAAGCAGGCCGGTTGTCGGGGAAGCGTCCCTCAATGAGTGTGCGCAAGATCGGCTTCCACGGACCATGAGAAGTGCTCACAGTGAGATTGAGCTGCAGTCGGTTTTCGTAACCAATTCCAGGATTTCCCGGATAACGCTGGTATCGGTAGATAGGTATCAGCGTGAACCACGGCCGCAGACGAAAAGCGACGCCTCCCTGAACGAAGTACTCGAACAGGTTCGACCCTCCCTCATCGAATCGTTCGTGGAATTCCACATCCAGAGATTTATTGCCAGAAAAGGGAGTGGAGATTCCTTGATCGAGCCAGAGCCCGAACTGCTTTTCGTCTTCGGGATCCTCGGGCGCCGGTTGTTGCTGCGCCCTGGCCGGAATGGCGAGAACGCAATTACACAGCACCACGGTGATGCAAAGGATGCACCACATCGTCAACCGCTGAGCTGTGGAATCGTCTTCCACGCTCTGGATCGGACAAGTGCGCCGCTCGCCGGAACGGAACCAGTGTGATTTCGTAAACACGCTCGGACTTTCCAAATGGCCGCGATTTCTGCACCCAGCTCTTTGGTGAGATCCCCGCGGTCCGCATAGATTCTGGCACAGAATCTATTTTGGCTACTGTCGCTTTTGACAGTGGAGCCGGCGATCGCGCGACCCGATCCATGGGTTCACCCCACAATGAAAACCACATTCAGCAACGGCAAACTGCCAAAACCCAAGCCGTTTCACTCAAGGGGTTCACTTCACACGGTGTCAGGCCCTGAGCAACTCTTTTACGTTCTGTGACTTCCACGGAGTCACAGATATCTTTGGTTTTTGAATAACAGCCGTTGCAGCAGAACCTTTGAAGAATGTGTCCCGGAGCCGACGCGCTCAGGTCGACGCTGCCAGAAGGAAACGCACACCGTAGTCGGACTCCAGCCGCATACACTGGAGAACACCTGTCCCCAAGGCTCCGCATCATCGAGCTGAAAAGAGAACCCATCGCAATGAGACTTCTCGTTCTGGCATCCGCACTCACATTTGTAGCCGCATCTCCGCACTTCACCTTCGCATCTGCGCAGGCCCCGTCCGCATCTCACGCGCCACAGCAGACTGCGCGACCCGCGCCACCCACGCGCGATCCCCACACCTCCGGTTACGTTTCCGCAATTCAGTTGCCTGATGGCGCCGTGCCCTCTCCAACCGCCGACGGCAACTTCATCATCGGACCAACCCACACACTCGCGCCTGAAATGACCGCACAGGATCTGACCAATGGCACAGTCGTCGAATTCACCATGAACTCGACCGACAGCAAGTACTATCCCGGCATCGCTCGCGACAAAGGCACCTTCGGCACACCCGATCCAGCCGACCCTGCGAAACTCATCATTACCACCAGCCATCCCGCTCCTTACACACGCAAGGTCGCCGTCTACGTACCGAAGGCATATGTCCCCGGCTCCACAGCCCCTTTCATCGTTGGCGCCGACGGCACTGACCGAATGCTCTTCACAGCGCTCGACAGTCTGATCGCCGAACAAAAGCTGCCAGTCATGATCGCCATCTCCATCGGCAACGGCGGCGGCGACGCGCAGGGCAGCGAGCGTGGGCTCGAGTACGACACCATGTCTGGCCGCTACGCAGAGTTCGTCGAAAATGAAGTGCTGCCCCGCGTCGAGAGCGAAGCGCATGTCAAGCTGACGCACGATCCCGACGGCCGCGCCACCATGGGCGGCAGCTCGGGCGGGTCTTGTGCTCTGATAATGGCCTGGTATCATCCCGAGCTCTACCACCGCGTGCTCACCTATTCCGGAACTTATGTAAACCAGCAATGGCCGTACGATCCCAAGTCACCGCACGGCGCATGGGAATTCCACGAGCACCTCATTCCCCAAAGCAAACGCATGCCGATCCGCATCTGGATGGAAGTTGGCGATCGCGATCTCTACAACCCCAACGTGATGCACGACAACATGCACGACTGGGTTGAAGCCAACGAGCGCATGGCAAAAGTTCTGGCAGCGAAAAAGTATCACTACCAATTCGTTTTCGCAGTCAATGCAGGCCATGTGGACCGTGCAGTGAAGGCGCAAACGCTGCCCGAAGCCCTCGAATACGTGTGGCAAGGCTACAAGAAAAAAAGCGGAGAATAGGATGGCTTCTCACGTGTTTCAGTCCGCAGGAATCCGCAGGAAGCCGTGATAAACGCCGTCCAGGTCGGAGTACCAGCCGGTGATCTCCCCATTCGAGTTGATGTCTTGAGGAGTCGTGCCGTCGCCGAAGAAACGCTTAGCGGCGCCGCGGACGTCAAACGTCGTGATCGTGCCGTCGCGAGCGCGCACAAAGCCATGAACCAGGGAGTCCGCCTGGTAGTAATCGCCTACGATTTCTCCCCTCTCATTGATGGCATGGGGAATCGTAAAACAGTTGCTGCCTACGTCGAAGCTGGTGATGGTGCCGCGTGGCGAGCGAACAAAACCATGAATCGCAGAAGGTGCGTCATTGTAGTAACCCGTGATCTCACCGGCCGAGTTGATGCTTACGGGAGTGGTGAACACTTGAGGGCCAGCATCAAACTCGGTAATCGTGCCGCTGGCAGTGCGAACGAAGCCGTGAACCACGAAGCCTTTGTCGTCGTACCACCCCGTGATCTCGCCCTTCGAGTTGATGCTTTTAGGAACTGTAACGAACTTGCTCACGGCGAACGTCCGAACCGTACCATCTGAGGCGCGCACGAAGCCCCCTCTGGAATATGCCCCCGTTATTTCGCCCGTTGGGTTGCTGCTCTGGGGAATCGTTCCGAACTCGGGACCCCCGTCAAACGTAGTGATCGAGCCGCTGGCATCCCGGGTGAAGCCTCGCGTGTAAACTACCTGGCTGTCCGCGCCATAATAGAATCCCGTGATCTCGCCTCTTGGATTCACGCTTTCAGAAAAGGTGCCTTGTCCGTTCCGTTTGCTCGCGCCCGGCACGTCAAATGTGTGGATCGAGCCATCGGCAGTGCGCAGAAATCCATGGACCACCGTTTTCGCATCGTAATACTCTCCCGTAATCTCGCCCTTCGCGTTAATGCTGCGGGGAACGGTGCCCTGGCCGGATTTCACGCCCGCTCCGGGCGCGTCAAATGTGATGATTCGCACGCCTCGTGATTTGTGTGCAACAGTCTGCGCAGTGATCCTGAGCATGACGAATGCGACCAACGCTACAGTCAAGGTCAAAATCCCGACTCCCCGCCATTTCTTTGGGGAATTGACGAACAACATGGCGTCCTCCAATTCACGCAGACAACGTGGTGAATAGGGACGCGAGCCCTATTCGTGACCAGTGACTGAAAATACCACAGCCAGGAACCTGTTGGCCTTTATCGGCGTGGTGCGGCATCGCTCGGAGGGCAAAGTACCTTACCTCCAAGCCTCTCCTGGGTCTCCTGCAGCGACTGACCGATGCACAAGACATGCCAGGTGGGTGAGCAATCAGTTTCTCTGTTGCCCATCCATTGAGATCCGAACGACCGTTCAATTTGCACTTTCCTGCTGATTTACTTTCTGTCCAGCCGGAAAGCCGCCGCCTGAAAGTCGCCCCTGAAATCCTCGCTCATCTCCAGCCCGTGGTTCATCCACCACGAACCACTCGCCGTCGCTGGAGTTCCCCTCGCCGCCGCGCCTTCGATTGAAGACAACGCATAATTTGCCTTCGGATCAAGCCCCTGCAGCTTCAGCCGCGGAAACCCGCGTCCCTCCTGCGTGGAATGAATAAACGCGAAAACCACAGACTGGCTCTTGTCACGATTCACCGTCTGCGTAGCCGAGAACTCGCTGCCATCCCGCGGCGAAATCAAACGATACAGATCGCCCTGTACGATCGTCGCCTGTACCTGGTGATACGACACAATAAGCCGCTTGGCAGTCGCCATCTCCTCGTCGTTCCACTTGCTGATGTTCGCGCCAATCCCCAGCGAACCCTGCATCGAACTGAGCATGCGGTAAGTCAGCGACGTACTCCGCTTGTTCAACCAGTGCGGCGAATCCGTCACCCACGCCATCATGATCTGCGGCGTGTATGCATACGTGAACCCATCCTGCTGCGTCAGCCGATCAAACGGATCGGTATTGTCTGACGGCCAGACCTCGTCTGCATACTTCAGGATGCCCAGATCGACGCGTCCCCCGCCGCCCGAGCACGACTCAAGCTCCACCTTCGGATGCCGCTTCTTCAGTTCCGCGAGGATCCCATAGAGGTTGCGCGTGAACGCCACGTAAACCTCCTTCTGCTCCGCCGGCGGAAGCTGATCCCACCCCGGCTCGCTCCAGTTCCGGTTGTAATCCCACTTCAGGAACGCAATGTCGTTTTCCGTAAGCAGCTTGTCAAGAAACCCGAGAATGTAATCGCGCACATCGGGCCGTGCGAGGTTCAGCACCAGTTGGTTCCGCTGCTCCGACCGCGGCCGCCCCGGAAAGTTCAGCACCCAGTCCGGATGTTTCCGATACAAATCCGAATCCGGATTCACCATCTCCGGTTCGACCCATATTCCGAAGTCCATTCCCAGCGTATGCACTTTGTCGATCAGCGGCTTCAGCCCATGCGGAAATTTCTGCGGATTCACATACCAGTCTCCAAGTCCGGCATGATCATCCTTGCGC
>NZ_JBARMD010000695.1:0-5816 GCF_049802275.1 Occallatibacter sp.
CTGCCGATGAGTTTTCCGCGTGCCGTGGGGCAGGAGCCGCTGTATTACAACCACTTTCCTACGGGCAGGCCGCCGGTCGGACTTGATCTGACGCAGCCGCCGGGAGGGGACTCGCGTTTCTTCTCGCGCTACATCGACGTTCCCAATGACGCGCTGTTTCCGTTTGGGTACGGGCTCAGCTATACACAGTTCGCATATGGCGATGTTGCGGTCTCACGAAACTCTGTGCCGTTCGCAGAAGCCAATCGAAGTGACGCGCGCAATCTCGTGACGGTAACTGCGACGGTGCGGAACACCGGCAATCGCGCTGGTACAGAGGTGGTGCAGTGCTATGTGCGCAACCTGGGCGCCAGCATGGAGCAGCCTGTGCGCAGTCTCGAGGGATTCGAGCGAGTAACGTTGAAGCCGGGGGAGTCGAGAAAGATCACATTCAAATTGGGTTTTCCCGAACTTTCCTTCTTCGACAACACAGGACGAGCGGTGATCGAGCAGACCGATTACACGGTGTGGGTTGGTGGGAGCTCGCAGGCTGCGGATCACGCGGAATTCAAAATTGCCCCGTAAGCACAGAGGCGTCGCGCACGAGGCGGCACCCGTTCGTCGACTTGTCAGTGGCGGCCGAGGATTCGGTTACTAGTCGATGAAGTAGCCAATATCCGTAAGCACACGATCACTCAAGTCCACGCCCAGAAGGCGCGCACCGAGTGGGGTTCCCAGGTCTTTTTCGAAGTTCTGGAGCACGAATGCAGGCAGGTCGGTTTGCCGCCGAAGCAGGTTCAGGAGCGATGCGCTGTCGGTTGGGCACTCATAGTCGCCGGGTAATCCGCAAGCTGGGCGGATTGTCAGCGAGAGGGGAATCGTTCCAAATCCTGATTTGGGGTGGTCGGACGGTCGGGTTATCAGATTGACTCGCATGCGGGAAATGGTGACACCGGTGTCGAGAACGCTCAATGGTACCGATGGGTCATAAGTGTGACCAATGAGTGCAAACGGCCAAATGCTTGAGATTTGGCCATTACGAAAGAGTGAAAGAGGCTCAGTTTCCCGTTCCACTCATGTGGAAGGACTTTTCGGGATAGGGCGGGTGCGCGGGGACGGGCCGAGGATCGGCCTGGATCTCTTCCTTAAGTAACTTGAGAGCTGCCTGGAGCTGGTCGTCATTGCCGCTGAATGTGGAATGAGGCAGGTTATCGACACTGATGTCCGGCTCTGCGCCGTGACCTTCGATGAGCCACTTGCCTTCCGGGCCATAGACGCCGAGTTCCGCGGCCGATGCAATCCCGTTGTCTGCCTGTGTATTGCTGAAGCTGAGCCAGACTTCGCCTCCCCAGGTTCGCATGCCAATGACTTTACCGAGGTTGAGGCGCTTGAAGCCCTCGGTGAATGCTTCGCCATCGGATGCCGTTTGCTGGTCGCAGAGCACAACGATGTGGCCTCGAAATGCGTACTGCATGTTCCAGATCGGGTTTCCCACGCGCGGCTGCCAGTAGAACCACGCCTGTCGGAGCAGCTTGGCAAGGAGCCAGGAGTCGATGTTGCCGCCGTTGTTGTGGCGAACGTCGATGATCAGCCCTTGCCGGTCGTACACGGGATAAAACTCGCGAGCCCACCGGTCGATATCGTCCGGTCCCATGGCCTGCAGGTGGACATAGCCGATGCTGTGGTTCGAGGCAGAGTCCACCGTGAGCCGGCGGGAATACTCCCACTCCGCGTAGCGCAAATTTGCTTCGTCGGCATCTTTGATGGGAGTGACGAGCACCTCTCGCATTGCTCCTGAAGTTGATTTCACGCGCAGTAACACCTGGGTTCCCGCTTTACCCCGCATGAGGACCCGCTCGTCTGTCACGCTCAGCAGGTCTTCACCATCGATGGAGACGATGACCTCCCCTTCACGAACGAGCGATTCTGGGCGGGCCAGAGGAGGGGCCAGATCGGGAAGGTCAGGATCGTGCTGATAGATATGATCGACAACGAAACCGCCTGCCTTCTCGTCGCGGCGAAGCCGGGCACCCAGAGAAGCGATTTCGACTTGATCGGCCGGTTTTCGCGAATCACCGCCGCCGACGAATGTATGCAAAGCGGAGAGTTCACCGACCATCTGTGCGATTACCATGTTCAGTTCATCGCGATTGGCTACGCGGTCCACCAGCGGCAGGTAGCGATCGCGGATCGCGATCCAGTTCACCCCGTGCATATTGCGGTCATAGAAATAGTCTCGCTCGAGACGCCACGCATCGAGAAAGAAACCGCGGAACTCGTCCACAGGCTTGGTTGAGAACGTCCAGCGCGAGATATTGATGGAGGCCTTCGCAAGGGCTTTGGGGTCGGATATTGCTGCGGCCTTCACATCGGAGTCAAAGATGGAAAAATCATCTCCTTTGCGGACGAGCAGTTTCTTGCGGTTCTGCGCAATCTCGAAGTTCTTCACGTCGGACATTACGGTTTCGACGTCGTCGCCATTGTTGGCCACGTCGATGCACTGCATGGCGAGGTGCTTCTGCGTGTTGTCGCCATCGTTGAGCCAGCAGAGACGCTTTTCGGCTGCCTGCAGGTTGCCGTAGTTGCCGGGAGGCGCGGGGACTTCGCTGAGCCGGAGCGCCATATCGGTAAAGTCAATCTTCACTTCAGGCGGCTTTTGATTCTCTTTCTTTTCGTCTTTCTTTTCGTCGTCGGGCTTCTTGGCCTGGTCAGAAGGCTTTTCGTTTGCTTTCGGCTTGGTGTTCTTGGATTTGTCTTCGTCTTTTTTATCGTCGGGTTTTGCTGCGCTATCCGGGTGCAACTCGTCGGGAGGAAGGAATGGGGAACGAAGATCAGAGACTAGCGCCTGTTGGTAAATCTTTACCTGGTGATCGAAGAACGGCTCGGGCTCGCGCGATCCCCACGGCGATTCGATTGTGGTTTTCAGCATGCGATCCGAGAGGAAGTACATCCATTTGCCGTCGGAACTCCAAGTGGGGCTCACGCTGTTGTAGCGGTCGGAAGTGATGTCCTTGATCTCACCGGAATCTATGTTGAGGACCTTGATCTGGAGGAACTGGTTGTTGGCTGATTGAACGAAGGCGAGCCATTTGCTGTCGGGCGACCAGCGAAGGTCGGCGAAATCGCCCATCATGGATTGAGCGATCGGCTTTTCCTGCCTGGTTTTGGTATTGAATAGCCAAAGATGCTCGTCCTTGTCGTGGTGCGCAAGCCAGTTTCCGTCTGGCGAGACGACTCCGTCCCAGCGCAGCACGTGTGCGTCGTTGGTCCATTGTTCGGGCTTGCCTTCGCCATTCGCAGGAAATTTCCAGAATTCGGTCTCGCCGCTTTCAGTGGAGAGGGCAAGAATGCTTTTGCCGTCGGGCAAAAAGCGAGCTTCGCGATAACGAACCGCAGAGTTGGCGGCCACTTTGACGATTCTTCCGTTTCGCAGCGGCAATGTGAATACTTCGCCGCGAGCAGTGAAGACGGCGCTGGTTCCATCGGGAGCGATGTGAAATGCCGTGAGAAATTCCACCGGCTTCTTTACCCAATGTTCCCGAAGCTGAACGAAATCGGAAGCGAGGGTGATGGGAATGATCTGTTCGTGTCCTGACTTCAAATCAAGCGGCCACAGATCGGCACCGCACGCGTAGACGATTCGTCCGTCATCGATGGATGCAGATGAGATATCGAAGATGCGCTGGTGGCTCTCTTGTTTGAGGCCGTGTCCCTGTTCATCCATCGAGAACACGTTCATGATGCCGTCTCGATCGGAGAGGAAATAGACGCGTCCATTCCAGAACATGGGTTGCGTGGATGCGCCGGTCCAGTCCGCAGTGAGGGCAACCGCTTCGCTGTGGCCATCGAACTTCCAGATGCTTTCGGCCGTTCCACCCTTGTAGCGTTTGGTCTCGCTTGGCTGCTTGAACCAGCGCGTGAAGAACAGATTCTGGTCTTCCGGCGAATACGCAGCTTCGGCCGCCTCGGCCAACGGTACGATCTCTCTCGCGCCGACCTCGTTGACGAGGACGAGTTGGGTTCCCGGCAACGTCGTGTAGCGCGATGTCGTGATCATCAAGCGACCGTCCGGGGCGAATCCGGCGGGCACGGAGTCGCCATCCCAGGTGCGCCTCTGGGGTAGCCCACCGTCAATTGGCATCGTGTAGACCTCGGCGGGACCCTCGAAGTTGGCGCTGAACGCAACGGTCTTGCCATCGGCCGAGAGAACGGCGTGCGATTCAGTCCCGGGATTCGAAGTAAGTCGCCTGGCCACTCCGCCATTCACACCAATCAGCCACAGATCGCCCTCGGAGGTGAAGACGATGTTTCCGCCGCGGACCGCAGGGTATGTATAGTAACCGCGGTGGATGGGGCCGGCGTCGGCTGCGACAGCAACTGAAGTTGACAAGGCAATCAGCAACGAGAGGGCCGCCCGCAGATTGAAGGCATTCCACTTGGCAATTGAATTCTGCATTGGTTGTATCCACCTGTATCGAGATTGATGGCAGGAACAAAGGGGCAGCTATCCCACACAAAGTCGCGGGACGCGATTCAAAACAGAAGGTAAAAACTGAGTACGAATGATACTACGGAAGGGTTCGCTTCGCTGACGCCGACGCTACGAAGGCCCTGGTTGGCCCGCATCCTTAATGCCCACCGAACAACAGCGCGCCCCCGATCGCGAGCACCAGAGATATTGGCATAATCAGCATGCCCGCTCGCAGAAATTGCCATCCGCTGACATGCATTCCTTCACGGCGTATGGCGATGAGCCACAGAATCGTGGCGAGGGAGCCAGTGATGGAAAGATTCGGCCCGAGATCGACGGCGATCAGAACAACCTGAGACAGAAAGGGACGCACCGTGATGCTGTGCAGCGTGGCGCCTGCAATCAATCCGAGAGGCAGATTGTTGACCAGGTTGGTCCCGATACCGACCGCTCCAGCCAGCACTAAAGCGCCCTCGATACGCGGCCATTGCATCGCGTGCTCAGCCGCGGCTTGCAGCATCGGCAAAGCTCCGGCGCTCTTCACCGCTTCGACGATCACGAATAGAGAGGCCACCAGCGGCAGGATGCTCCAGCTGATTTCTCGCACCAGGTAGGCAGGACTGGAGCGGCCCGAGATCAAAACAATTAATGCGACCAAAATTGCGGCGATACAGGTCGGCATACCCAGATCCATTTTGAGCGCGGATGCAATCAGCAGAACAACCGCAACTGCGAGGATGCCAAGCAGGCTCACCTTGCCGACAGGCGAGAGATGTACCTCAACATCGGACCCATTGCAGGCCGCGGCCAATTGTTTGCGGCAATACCAGCGCAGCAAGAGGTACGTGGCAGCAATGGAAATGACGGAAGGGAGCATGAACATGCCAAGCCACTTTGCAAGCGGCGGCATCGAGGCATGAAAGACGACCAGGTTGGCTGGATTCGAGATCGGCAGCACAAAGCTGGCTGCATTCGCAATCAGCGCGCAAGCAAATAGATACGGCATGGGCTCGGCCTTTGCGCGCCTTACGGCCGACAGCACTGCAGGCGTAAGAACCACGGCCGTGGCATCATTCGACATGAAGATCGTGACCGCGGTGCCGACGCCGTAGATCAGCGCGAAGAGGTGCCGGGACGACCCGTCCGCTCGTTTCACCGCGATGTTTGCCAACCAGTCGAAAACGCCATTCTTCTTCGCTAACTCCGAGAGCAACATCATCCCGGTGAGAAAGAGATACACGTCCATTCCCTCGGCGACCGCGTGGCCGGCGAGTCTGATTGGAATCAGGCGGAGGACGCAAAGCAGTAATGCACCCGCGGCGGTCCATACAAATTCGGGAACGCCGAAAGGCCTGAAGAGCATCAG
>NZ_JBARMD010000696.1:0-8988 GCF_049802275.1 Occallatibacter sp.
CGTCAATGATTCGCCAGAAATTACCCGCTGGATGCTCGCACCCGAACGCGGCGCCTGCGTGCGCGTCTACCCTATCGGCGCCGCCACCCGCGGATCAAAAGGCGAAACGTTAAACGACTTTGCCGCACTGAAAGCCGCCGGTGCCGTCGCCGTTACCGATGACGGCCATCCCATCCTCAAAGACAGCGTGATGCGCGAAACACTGGCAGCAGCAGCGCGCGTAGGCCTCAGCGTCATCCAGCACGCTGAAGACACGCGCATGACGCAGGGCGCCAGCATGAATGCCGGCCCAACCGCGTTCAAGCTCGGCCTGCGCGGCATGCCGTCCGAAGCCGAAAGCTCCCTCGTCGAACGCGACATTCGTCTCGTCACCGAGCTTCGCGACGCCCGCGTTCATCTCCACGTTGCGCACACATCCACCGCCGCCGCCATTGCCGCAGTCCGCCAGGCCCGGCGCAATGGACTCCGCGTCACCTGCGAAGTCGCGCCCCACCACTTCCTGCTGACCGAAGAGCACGTGGGCCAGTACAGCACCAACGCGAAGATGAATCCGCCGCTCCGCTCAGCCGCGGATCGCGATGCCATGATCGAAGCCATTCTCGATGGTGTTGTCGACGCGATCGCCACCGATCATGCGCCGCATGCGACGCACGAGAAGGAAGTGGAGTTTGAAAACGCGCCCAATGGCATCACCGGCCTTGAGACAGCACTGGGGCTCTGCCTGCGCTGGCTGCACAAGGAGTGGAAGTTGCCCTTAGGCCGCGTGCTTAGCTTGCTGAGCGCACAGCCCGCTGCGCTGCTCGGCCTCAAAGGCCGTGGCACGCTTGTGGTCGGCAGCTTTGCCGACGTGGTTGTCTTCGATCCCAAGGCCGAATGGACGTATCACGCCAAGCAAACACTCTCCAAGGCGCACAACACTCCGTTCGACGGATGGATGATGCAGGGCAAGGTTCACTGGACGATCAGCGAAGGGCGGGTAGCGTATTCAAACCATTAAAAATTGAGGAACCCAAAATTCCCCTTGCCATGCCTTGCCACAAACAGTCCTTACGATGCCTTGCCCCGCAATTCCTGTTCTGCGCGCAGCCAATCTTCGGCGTCGTGACCGTGCTGACGTCCGCGCTCGGCCCAGAACTTGTGTGCGAGCCGCGCGATCTCTTCATGCGAGACTCCGATTGAGGTCACTTTGGAAGCCGTGGCTTTCCGTTTGGGCGCAACCGCTTTCGGTGCAGCTGCAGACGCGCTCGTTTTCTTGCGGGTGGTCGGTTTTTTCGGTGTTTCTGCCATTGGACTCTTCTCCTTATCAGGCCCGGGCCGACAAACTGGCCATCTGCTATAGGTTACTAAATCGTCAAGTTCGGATAAAGAGCGAAGCGGCAAAGCGTACCATTTTTGTCAGATCTCATTGTTATTGGTGCTTTCTGTTAACCGATAAGTAATGTAAGTCAATGATCCATCACACGATTGTCGATCATCTGCTGTTTGCCTTTTTGCTTGTGATCCCGCTCCTGGAGTGGAAGTGGGGCTGGCCGCGTTATCTGGCGAAGTTGGCGAGCGGGGCAAATGGGGCGCGCCTCGACCACTACCGGAGACTGATCGCCGGGGAATGGCTCGCGACAATTGGACTCCTGGTGTACTGGGCGGTTGCGGGACGGACCCTGGAAGATTTACGCCTAGCCGGTGATGCTCCATTGCGGCTCGGTATGGGTTTTGTCTATGTAGTCCTTTTGATCGGAGCGCTCTTTGGACAGCGTCGCGCGTTGCTCGCCCGCCCTGATCGCCGTGCCCGCGTGCGTAAAGCACTGCAATTCGCAGAACCACTCCTTCCACATTCCGAGCGCGAACGCCGCATCTTCTGGATTGTCTCGGCGACTGCGGGTTTCTGCGAGGAGATTTTCTATCGCGGCTTTCTCACCTGGTATCTGTCTGCCTGGATGGGGCCTGTTGCGGCGGTGTTGCTGGCCTCGTTGATCTTTGGGGCGGGCCACGTGTATCTCGACATCGGGCAGGTGCCCAAAACAGCCTTCATCGGATTTATATTTGCTATCGTTGTCAGCCTGGTGGGCTCACTGTGGCCGGCGATGCTGCTACACGCGGCGGTTGACTGGAACTCCGGCGAAATGGGGTTCAAGCTGCTAAGCTTGGCATCAAATAGTGAGCCTCGCCCGGCATAGCCTGCCACTCACCTGTTGCTCGGATTCGTGCAGGGCACCTATCCTTGTCGGGCATCCATGGATGCGTTCTTCATTCGCACGCGAGGTCAAACCTGGGCATGAACAAGCGTGAGTTCTTAAAATCATCAGGAGCAATCGTGGCCGGCAGTATGATTTCGCGGTTGGCACCAGCGCAACAGCAGCCCGCTCCACGCGAGAACTGGGCGGGCAACATCACCTACAGCACCGACCATGTGCACACGCCGGCGAATGTGGACGAAGTGCGCGAGGTGGTGAAGAGTTGCAGCAAGCTCCGCGCGCTCGGTTCGCGGCACTCATTCAACCGTATCGCCGACAGCACACAAAATCAGATTTCGCTCCAGCACCTCGACCAGATTGAAATCGACGAGATGGCTCGCACCGTCAGGGTCGGCGCCGGAATCAAGTACGGTCAGCTCGCCCCGGTGATCGATGCACGGGGCTTTGCTCTGCACAATCTGGCATCGCTGCCACACATTCCCGTTGCCGGGGCGATCGCGACCGCCACCCATGGCTCCGGTATTCACAACGGAAACCTCGCCACTGCTGTGCGCGCGCTCGAGATCGTCACCGCCAGTGGCGACGTCATTCAGCTATCACGAGACAAAGATGACGAGCAGTTCCTCGGTGCGGTTGTCGGGCTTGGCGCCGTCGGTGTTGTCACCCGCGTCACGCTGGACCTGCTGCCGACATTCCAGGTCGCGCAGACTGTCTATCAGGATCTCAATTTCGACCAGATCGCGCACAACTTCGACGCCATTTTTGGCGCCGGTTACAGCGTCAGCCTGTTTACCGACTGGCAGCATCACCAGGCCACGCAGGTTTGGATCAAGCGCAAATTGCAACCGGGTGAAAAGCACGAACCGGCGAAAAAATTCTACGGCGCGACACGTGCAACCGAAAAGTTGCATCCCATCACCGGTCATCCTGCGGAAAGCTGCACCGAGCAGATGAGCGTTCCCGGTCCGTGGTACGAGCGCCTTCCCCACTTCAAGATGAATTTCACCCCATCAAGTGGGCGTGAATTACAAACCGAATATCTCGTTCCCCGGGAGCACGGCTACCAAGCTATCCTCGCCGTCGAGAAGTTGCGCGACCAGATCACGCCGCATTTGTTCGTGACCGAACTGCGCACCATCGCCGCCGATAATCTTTGGATGAGTACCGCCTACCAGCGTGATTCGCTGGCGATTCACTTCACGTGGAAGCCCGAGTGGGAGACCGTCAAGCAGATCCTGCCGCAGATTGAAGCGCAGCTAAAGCCCTTCGCTCCTCGCCCGCACTGGGCCAAGCTCTTCACCATCCCGCCCGCGCAACTGCAATCCCAATACACGCGCCTTGCCGAATTCAAGGCCATGCTCAAACGCCAGGACGCTGCGGGAAAATTCCGCAATCAGTTTCTCGAAACAAATCTCTACCAAACGTAGCGCAAACAGACCCAGGAGGTCTTCTCATGCCCGAAGCTGGCGGTTCCAACATCGAAATTGCTCACCATCTCAGCGAGCACAAAGAATCGCAGCATTTGGGCGGACACGAAATACTGGAGATCGTGGAGGCTGTAGTGCTTGCGATAGTCGCTATCGCCACTGCCTGGAGCGGCTATCAGGCTGCCCTTTGGACTGGATATCAGTCAGAGCTCTACGGCCAGGCAAGCAAACTGCGGGTTCAAGCCGAGGGAGCGGCCACATACGCCAATCAGGAGCGCTTGTATAACGCGTCGACCGTGGTTGAATGGCTGAAGGCAGAAGCCCACGGCGATAAGAAGCTTGCCGACCTTTTTGAACGGCGTTTCCTGCCCGAGTTTCGTCCCGCATTTGAAGCCTGGAAAAAGACTGACCCCATCAACAATCCCAATGCTCCCGCGGGCCCACAGTTGATGACGGAATACCGAAGCGCCAAGGCGGATGAAGCCGCCAGGTTGAATGATCAGGCCACGGAAGTCTTCGAGCGCGGCACCCGAGGCCGGCAATACTCCGATCAATACGTGCGCGTAACCGTGACGCTGGCAACCGTGCTGCTCTTGATCGCGATCAGCCAGCGCTTCAAGACGAAGGGCGTGCGCGTGGGAATGCTTGTGATCGCCGCGCTCCTTCTGTGCTTCCCGATTTACCACATCCTCACACTGCCGCGGGCATAGGCGGGGGAAGCAGGCTCACAATGAAAAAGAGCACTCCCCGGAAAATCGATTCTGGATCTCGCGATTCTGCCGCCAGGGAGGTGGACGCGCGGATTCAACAGCTCGTCGACTGGCGCGGAGAGATGCTTGCGCGCGTCCGCGTTTTGATCAAGCAAGCCGATCCCAAAGTTGAGGAGGAGTGCAAATGGAAAAAACCTTCCAACCCCCTCGGGGTGCCTGTGTGGTCCCACAGCGGGATCATCTGCACGGGCGAGACCCACAAGAGCGTAGTCAAGATGACGTTCGCCAAGGGCGCTTTCTTGGATGACCCTGCAGGTCTCTTCAATTCCAGTCTCGAGGGCAATCTGAGGCGCGCCATCGACTTTCGCGAAGGCGACAAGGTGAATGAGAAGGCGCTGAAAGCACTGATTCGTGCCGCGGTGGTTCTGAACACGTCCGAGATATGAGGGATCTCGTGCCGGCGGAGTGGACTGGTATCCCATGTCCCAAAATCGGGACATGGCCCACCCAATATCGTTGTAGGACCGTCTCCCAAACCCGAGCCATTCCATTTACTCATCAAGAAGCCCCTTGCCTTTGAGAATGTGCGGCATGAATTTTCTAACGCGGGCTTCGCGAGTTTTGGATTGCTTTGGGGCGGAAAAGTGATAGATGTAGGCTCGTTGCCGTCCCGGCGTCAACGCTTCAAAGGCAGTCTTCAATTCAGGGAATTCATCGAGCATGATTTGGAATTCTTCGGGAAACTTCAGATCTGAAGTCTTTTTCAATTTCACTTTTAATCCGGCATTTTCTACCTCGATGGCTTCACGAATATAAGCTTTCACGACCGATTTCATCTCCGCGATTTCTCGGACAGACGCGAACTTGAACCAACGCGTGGACTGCGAATGCTGACCGGGCCTGGTCAGAACACCATGGACATCTTTCAGCAGGGCGCCTTTGAAAAAGGCGAAGGCGCAGGATTCCTTCATGCCACTGATGACGACTACGTTCTTTCCCTGGAAGGTGTAGCAGGGTTGACTCCACTTGAATTCTTCGGTCAGCTCGGAGTCAAGAAGGATGGCACGCAACTTCTTCAGCTCTTCCTGCCACTTCTTTGCGTTGGCGATAAAGGCATCAACCTTGGGATTCGCTTTGCTCGTTGTCATAGGGCTACTAGGCGATGTTCGCTGCTCTCACGCTTACAGGGCTGCCGTTCTTCGCGGGAGAGAGGACGCCGATTTTGCGGCTTTCCGGCCGCAGCGCCCACGATGCGACGCAGAGGCCGGCAATCATTAGTGGGGCGATGACGTGAAAGCCGTAAGCGCCGTAGACTCCAACCCAGGCGCAGGATGCCGCGGCGCCAGTGAGGTCAAAGAAGATGCCGGCATAGGCCCATTCCTTGAGGAGCGGATATCGCGGAACGAGGATGGCGATGGCTCCAAGAATCTTCCAGATACCAAGTATCGCGAAGAAATACATTGGGTAGCCGAGATCGGGCACGACTCCGTGAGGGTTAGCGCGATATTGCATCAACTGCGCGACGCCGCCGGTCATGAAGAAGGCCAGCAGGATGGTCGTAGCCCAATAGGCGATGGATTTCGATTTCGTGGTCATTGCAATCCTCCAACGACGTTCTCGAGCTTGCCGATGAAGCTGGTCCAGCCGTATTTCGCACCCTTGTAATTGGCTCCTTCTTCTGACGGGAAGCCGGATTGCTCCATGCGCAGGATGGTGCCGCCCGCGTTCCGTGTCAACGTCCAGGTGACCACGGTCTCTAATCCCATCGTTGTCCAGCCATACGAGAGCCGTGAATTCGGTTCCACCACCAGCACTTCACTGTCTATGACCCCGTTCCAGCCTGGTACAGGCGTGGCGCGAAAGCTGAACCGGTGGCCGACGATCGGCTGGAAATCATTCGTCATCAGCCACTGTTCGATCAGCCTGCCTTCTGTAAGGGCGCGCCAGATCTTTTCCGGGGGATGCGGCATCTCCCGTTCAATGACGAGAGAACGTGTCGTGGCGATATTGGTCATTTGTCCATCCTTTGCAGCAGATTTTCGAGTTGATCAAATCGTTCGCGCCAGAAAGCGCCATATTGGCTGATCCAGTCGACCAGTGGCGCCAGCGCCTGCGGTTGAGCGCTGTAATGGGTTTCGCGTCCCTCGCGGCGATGCCGCACCAGCTTCGCCCTCTTCAGAACTGTCAGGTGCTTCGACACTGCCGGTTGTGAAACTCCGGCACGATAAGTCAAGGCATGCACGGTCTGCTCACCATCGCGAGTCAGGTGCTCGAAGATTGCGCGACGAGTCGGATCAGAGAGGGCCTTGAAAAGATTGTTGGCTACGGCTTGCATTCGTATCCCCCACGGCCATGGGTCTTGTTAACTGTCGATTACCAGTCGAGGTGCGTTATCTGAACGAGATTTCCGCACGTATCGCCAAGCACCGCGATCGTCGATCCTGTCGTCTTCGTCGGTTCCTTGGTGAACATCACACCGTGTTGCTTCAGTCTCGCGTACTCCTTTTGGACGTCAGCGACGAAGAAATTAGAAGCGGGTATTCCCTGCCGATGGATCTCCTGTTGGAACGTCTTCGCGGCCGGATTTTCGTTTAGCTCGAGGACCAATTGAGTGCCCTCTGGTTCTTCAGGTGAGACGACGGTAAGCCATTTGTATTTTCCCGCAGTGAACTCGTGTTTTTTTTGGAAGCCGAGAACGTCGGTATAGAACTTCAGAGCCTTGTCTTGATCGTCAACGAAAATGCTAGTCAATTTGATCTGCATGATGTGTCCTTTCTGCTCCGCGCGATGAGGATTTGGTATGGGTCCATGATTCATTGCGCGCCCAACGCGCCAGCCGCTTGAACACCGCGCCTGCATTTCGAAATCATAACCATATGGTTATGGATTGTCAATAGTCCTTTTCTTACGATGGATCTCCTGACTCCGGCCAGGACAGAATTGGCAGATTTTTTGGGATGCGCTTCTTGATGCGAGCCGTATCGCCGCCGAGCGTATAATCTCCCCAAATCGGGCTCTGCGAGAGAGCTTTCCTCTTCGTTCTCTTAAATGCTTCGTCAGCCTCGTGAGCCAGTCCAATGAAGGAGAAGAAGATGAGCAGATGCAAGCTTTATCTGGCAGCCTTAGCCATGGTTGTACTCAGTTGTGCCGGGCTACGGGCGCAGAGCGGGATCACCGCGCAAAACGGACGCCAGGTTACGTGTGCCTCCGATGACGGCAAACGTCATCTTTGCCAGGTAACGACGCAGTACGGTGTTCGCATGACCAACCAGCGCAGTGGATCGCCATGCATCCAGGGGCAGACCTGGGGATTCAACAAAAATGGCATCTGGGTGGACAGGGGCTGCCGCGCCGATTTCTGGCTTGGCGGTGGCTATCACGGTGGCGGCGGTGGGGGGTATCCGGGTGGAGGTGGCTACCCGAACGGTGGCCGGCAGATTACCTGCTCCTCCAATGACGGCAAGCGAAATTACTGCAACGCAGACACCAGCCGAGGCGTCCGCATGGTCAACCAGCGTAGCGGATCGCCATGCATCCAGGGACAGACCTGGGGTTTCAATCATAACGGCATCTGGGTTGATCGCGGCTGTCGAGCGGACTTCCAACTAGGCAAGTAAACTTCGATTCCGTTGGGCATAGTCCGGCGGACCCTTATGGGGTCCGCAGACTGTCGGACGCCAAAACGAGGGCCCATTCATAGCGAGAATGGACGGCCATCTCGCCGAGTCTATCCCTTGCGGCGGTAGAGGACCTGGAACTCGTAGCCCGCGTTTGGTGGGAACAGGCTGGCGATGTGGCGCAGCCTCTCGGCTAACGCGGGCGCGGCCAGCAGCGGATATTCGCGCTCGCGCAGGTCGTGATAATCGAAATCGACCGAGAGTGAGAGCATATAGATCGCAAGCGCATCTGAAAACGCGGCGTCGTAGAATGCCGTTCGCGCCCGCTCGTCAATCGTCTTCTGTCCGTTGTGCAAGTCCTGCGCGCGACGCCGAGCTTCCCAGGCATCCTGGCTGGTTTCTCCGCGTACCTGCGCCTCGGCCTGCGACCAGATGAGGCGCGCAAAGCTCTCCGGCACACCCGCCGCATCGGCAAAATTGTGCGCCACGTTTATAAAGAATTCGAAGGCCAGCCCGAATCGGTCTTCGACAAGACGCGTGGATAGAAACACAGCTTCCGTAGTGCCGAAGCTCGCGTTGCGATGGCACACTGCGCGATCGCCAAGTTCGACCGTGTAGGAGGGCGCGATCATTGTCTCGCCTGTATCGGCGATGGCCAGCGGAACGAAGTAGTAGGCGCGGCTCTTCAGCGCTGGAGCGAGCAGTGCCGGAACCGCGCCGGCCAATCTCTCCAGGTCAGTTTCGCTGATACGTGTCTCGCCCCATCCGGCAAAGTTGATGCCGTTGGGAGTACGACCGACGTTGGCCTGTGCGGCCACCTTCTCCGCGGGCCATAGCTCGATTTGAGCGCTGCTCGGCATAAGATTGTATTCTAGACGAGAGAGGTCGCGACGATGCAAACAGCGCATGGCCAAGAGCACCCCGGCGCCACATTTCTCGGATTTCCCCTGGAAGGCTTCAGCCTTTTCCAAAGCCTGCTGCTGGCGTTCACTTCAGGGTTCTTCACTTTTTTTGCAACGACCACGATCTCCATCTTCGCGTT
>NZ_JBARMD010000697.1:0-2919 GCF_049802275.1 Occallatibacter sp.
GCCCGATCTCGATGAACTTATCCAGATACGAATCTTCAAAATCACGCCCGACTTCATCCAACGCATGCAGGACCGCGGCTTCAAAAATCTCACTATCGCGAAACTCGTGCAGATACGCATCTTCAAACTCGCCGAGTAGGCCACATTGTCGATCGTTCATGGCCGGCGAGCAGCTCATCCCGTACAATTTCTTCGTTAACCGAAGGAGAGATTGTGCGTCGAATGAACATCGGTATCATCGCCCTTCTAATCCTCTCAGGATGGTTCCCAATGCCGACTCTCATTTCAGCACAGGATTCACACTCCCAAACCACCGCGAAGGATGGCCCATTTTCTATGCACGCTGAGGGAACATTCGATGTGAAGAACGCCCCGTTACCGGCTGACGAAGCACTCGCCGGCACTGCCATCGGCCGCTACGGCCTCGACAAGCAGTTTCAAGGCGACCTCGAGGCCGCCAGCAAAGGTGAAATGCTCGGCGCCGGAAATCCCGCGACCGGCACTGCAGGCTATGTCGCCATCGAGCAGGTCACCGGCTCCCTCCACGGACGCACCGGCACTTTTGCCCTCCAGCACTGCGGAACCATGGTCGACAACAAGTTCGAGCTCATTGTCAAAGTTGTGCCCGGCTCTGGCACAGGCGATCTCACCGGTATCACCGGGACAATGACCATCAGAATCGTTAGCGGCAAGCACTCCTATCAGTTCGACTACACGCTTCCCGCCACAATGAAATAGGTCATCGCTCCGATTTTGTACGATAGTCTCATGCCTCAGTTTCCGGTCGGCCAGACGCTCCTCATCGATGCCGACGACACTCTATGGGAAAACAACGTCTATTTCGAACGCGCTATCGCAGCGTTCATCAGCTATCTCAATCACCACGAATACTCCCCCGCTGAGGTTCGCCAAACCCTCAATGCCGTCGAGCGCGAAACCATCCTCGCGCACGGCTACGGCCTGCCCAGCTTCACTCGCTCTCTTGTCACCTGTTTCGAACGTCTCAGCCCAGAGCCAATGAACGATGAAAAGCGTCAGCGCGTCATCGGTTTCGCCCGCTCCATAGCCGAGCAGGAAATTGAACTTCTTCCGCAGGTCGAAGAAACGCTCCGCGATCTGGCCTCCCGCCACCGGCTCATCCTGATGACCAAGGGCGATCACGCCGAGCAGGCAGACAAGCTCCGCCACTCCGGCCTCGCCTCATATTTCTCCGCCGTCGAGATTGTTGCTGAAAAAGACCCCGCCGCCTACCAGACCGTCATCGCACGCTACGAACTCGCACCGCACACCAGCTGGATGATCGGAAACAGCCCCAAAAGCGACATCAATCCCGCCCTCGCAGCTGGCCTCCATGCCGTCTTTCTTTTCCACAAAGATACGTGGATTCTGGAACATGCGACCCTTGCAACTGCCTTGGAGGGTCAGCATCTCATCGAACTCGACACCTTCGCAAAGCTCTCATTCATTTTCTAGCATCCAGGTTCGCGCTAAAATGCGGTATGCACGCATCGCCTGTCGCGGAAGCTGGGAAATACAGCTCGCGCTATCCGTCTCCGCCACGGGTTCATTGGGGATTGCTGCTCGCGGCTCTTCTTTCCGCTGAAGCGCTCGTATTCCGATTCGTTCCGGGAGCTTATCGTAACTTCGCCGTGTATGCCGTTGCGGTTGCGTGGCCGGTCTACCTCTGCGTGTGGGTCCGCAAGATCGACCCGAGATCAAGCTCGCTCTACTGGGCCATCGCTTCCCTGGTAACCGGATTTGAGTTTCTCTTCTCCTGGCTTCTCTGGATCGTTGTGATCTACGAACTTCGAGAGGAGCTGCTCGAGCACTACAATCGCCGCGAACCCATCAATCTCCGCCTGAATTGGTTCCTTACGCTCCTCTTCTCCTTCGTCTACTTTCAGTTCGAACTCAATAAGATCTCCAGGCAGAAGGAAGCAGCGCGCGAAGCTCTCGCAACCGAACCCCAGGACTCAGTAACGGCTTGACGCCGTGCGCTCGCCTCTGCTCTACTTCATTCAACGTCATGCACAACTGCAGCCTTAACGCGATAGCTGGTCATGCAATCACATGCCCCGCGTTGGCTGTTGTCGTCCTCATTCCCGCTATTCGAATTAGCAGCCACATCACGTGCGCGGGAAAAGCCTGACGAACCGGATTCCGTAGTTCAGCAACACACAGGCCACCACCCGCAAGCGCGGCTGGTGGTTTTCGCATTTTCAGTCACTCTTTCTGCATGAGGAGATTGTCTTGGAACCCGTATCCCTTGTCGGCATTCAGTCCGCCCGCGCGCGCATCGAGAGCTCCATCCACGTCTCGCCATGCCAGTTCTCGCATCATCTTTCCGAGCTCACCGGGCTGCCGTTGCATCTCAAGCTCGAGAACCTCCAGCGAACCGGCTCGTTCAAAGAGCGCGGCGCCCTCAACAAGCTCCTCACCCTCAGCGAAACCGAGCGCAAGCGCGGAGTCATCGCAGCCAGCGCGGGCAATCACGCACAGGGCGTCGCGTTCCATGCCTCGCAACGTCACATCCGCGCGCAGATCGTGATGCCCCTTGCCACTCCACAGATCAAGGTAGCCGCAACGCGCGCATACGGAGCTGAAGTCATTCTCCATGGCGCCAGCTACGACGAAGCCTACGACGAGGCCGTACGTCGACGCGTCGAAGAAGGCCGCACCTTCATCCACCCCTTCGACGACCCTGAAGTGATCTGCGGCCAGGGCACCATCGGCCTCGAACTTCTCGAACAGGTACCCGACATTGAAGCCGTAGTCGTCCCCATCGGTGGCGGTGGACTTGTCAGCGGCGTCGCATGCGCCCTGAAGGAAAGCAACCCTAAGATTCGCGTGATCTGTGTCGAACCTGAGCGCCTGCCCTCCATGCTCCGCGCCCGCGAAGCCGGTGCGCCCGTCACCATC
>NZ_JBARMD010000698.1:0-1925 GCF_049802275.1 Occallatibacter sp.
GCCCGATCTCCGTGAGAGTGCTTTTGAAAGCCGATGGGAATGCGGGACGGCCGAAAGACACTTCGGTTGGATTCGATTCTGCGATTAGCGATTACCCTTAGTTCAGGTTTCGCACATTCTGACGCCGTTCCGCGAGCGGGACGGCCGGTCATTTTTCACCGGTCGCTTGCGCGTGGCGTGGCGACGTGAGCACGGATTCGCGTTGTGAACGTCGATCACCCAGCTCGACTGAGAAGATCGGTGATCTGTGCAAGCCAGGTTTTTATCTGACGGTGATCCGAAAGCGCTATGCTGGTTTTCTCCTCCAGGCTCACACGGCGGAGCGTGGTCAGGAGATCAGCAAATGACGGTTCTTCCTTACGCGAATACCAGGGCCGGTTCGGAAATTGGACGAACTGATGTCCCGTCTTGTGGAACCACACCACGATCAGACTATAGAGTATAAGCGCAAAGGGTGCGGTCCGCTCGACGGCTTTGGGCAGGCGATTGGCCGGGTCCTCCAGTCCCAGAAGCTGTTTGCAGTTCTCGAACGTACATTCAATCGCCCAGCGATGGGAGTATGCTGTGAGGATCTGCCTCGCGCTCCAATTCAGCTTGGTGCAGTAAAACATTTGATCGGGACGTTTCCCGTCCAGGTCGTGTACCAGGACGATCGTCAACTCGCGGTCTCCGCCTGCCTTGTAGTAGAGAGCCTTGATGGTTTTGACGGCGAGCGTGGCATGCAGCCCGAACTGGTTGAATTTGAGCCGAGTCCAGGGCTGAGCTGGATCCTTGGCCCACTGTGCCATGCCAGGCAGCCGAGCCCCTTTCTTCCGAGGGGCTCCCTTGCTCCCTTCCTTCTTGATGGGAGCACGTCCGTAAAGCGCGCCCTTGGGATGAACGTGGCTGATGAGGTGAACGTTGGACGGCAGATGAGAGAGAATGCTCTTGCCTCCGTAGGCGCTGTCGCCGGTGAGGATGATCTCGTCGTCGGGATACCACTGGGCAACCAACTGAATGAGTTCGAGGGCCAATTGGGGTCGAGTGCGATGATCGGGATTAGGCTTAGGTTTTGAGGTTTTGCCCCGACTCTTTTTCCCTTTGGTAAGTCCTTGTCGATTGCGGTACAGCCGCACGGCGATCGGCAAGGCGAAGACTTTCGTGGGTGCCCAAAACGGCTTCACAATGATCAGGCAGAGCACGACCCAGTCGTGTCCCCAACTGACCAGCGACTTGGCGCGACTGGAGATCAAGGGATCGTAGTGCATGCCGGCACCGTAAAGAGTCAGTCCGCGTTTCCGGCAAAGAGTATCATCGACAGCCCAAAACAAAGTGGCACCAGGGGCCAGGATGGTGCCGACCAATTTGGCCAAGAACATAGAGAAGGTGTCCAGGTCCCAGACTGCCTGGCTGAAGAAGCGATGGAACCGGCTCCAATGTCCGTTACCAACATTGCCACCGGCGGAGATGATCTCTGTCACATAGCGGTGCCGATGCGAAAGGACCCAACCGGTGACGATTTCTACGAAGGTCTGGAATGTCGGACTCGTGAAGACGGGCACAAACTGCTGTAGCAGGTCGACGAACGAAGATGTAAGTTCCATGAGTCGGCTTCCTTGCCTTGGTGCCTATTTGGTTTGTAAGCTCCAGACAGGATGCCAAAATCGGCCAAGGAAGCCGACATCACGTTCCGCAACGCGATGTATGTGCGGCGTCAGCGCGGCCGAAACTCGGCGAAATCATACATCAACGTATTCGTGGCTAAACCCCGCCAAAAATGCGAAACCTGAACTTAGGTCCTCAAGGGTCGGGCCCGACGAAACCTTGTGCCGTTTGAGCACCCCGTTGCCTTCAAGGCGGCTCAGGCCCGGAGCCTGAGTCAACTGGTGATGTGTGATCCGGTCCTGCCGGTAAAGCTCAACGAGGTACGCCTCTCTCGCCTCACC
>NZ_JBARMD010000699.1:0-1799 GCF_049802275.1 Occallatibacter sp.
GCCTACTCCCAAGTAGAAACTGAGGATGATGCGATGAGGCCGGCTGCGAAGCAACGTGCGAAGGCTGAAGAATAGAATGGCCGTTTGAATTGAACTGCCGAGTTTCAGTGGCCACGCCGCCTTCCTAGAGTGAGGCTGTATGTCCGGCTCTTCCACTGCCAGCCGTTGTGTCTTCATGTATGAGAAGGCGTAGGCGATACCAGCTGCAACTAGAGCGATGGCCAAACCAATGCCAGCGCGGCCTACTAGCGGTGCAAATGCCGGATCCGGTGACCCATTCAGATCTTGAAACAGGGCCAAAAACCAGTAAGTCGGTAGCCATGCGAGCAGCCTCTGAGTCTCAGGTAGAGGAAGCTGAATCACCGTTTCCAATGGCGGTTCGAGGAAATAAACGGTCAGGAAGAGGCAGAACAGCGCCACTTGCAGAGGAGCCGATAACCGCAGAAAGAGCTGACGCGAAAAGAGTTGTGCGACGAACCATTGCAGTCCGAGAACGGAGCAGAAAACGAACGCTCCAGACGCAAACATGGTCGTCCAGTACGCGGTGAGCGACCTCAGCAGACCCGTTGGACCGCTCTCGCTGGGGAAAAAGGTCAACGGCCAAACGCAACCAGCAAAGACGTTCAATGCGAGAATCGAAAGGCTAAGCGCAGAGCCGACAGCTGCCACCTTGGCTAAGAAGATAGTGCGAGATCGAATGGGCAACGGACCGAGCACCAAGACATCACGCCTATCTGGAAACGTGGAATCCCAGCTTAAGACAGAAATCAAACCGACAACGACCATTGTTGTCGCAATCAGTACGTGTTCCATAGTGACGATCGTTTCGTGCGGCAGCCCTCCCACAAGGATTAAAGGAGCTGTGAAGACGAAGCTAATAGCGGCAAGTAAGGCCCCAATTTGCCCGAGCAGCTTGGTCGAATCGCTATACTCCGAGAGCAGTTCTAGATCGACAATTCTGAAAAGAAACACTTTGAAGAGTATGCGGAACTGGGACTTGTTCACCTGATTTGCGTTATGCATGGATAAGGTCCGCGATTTGTCGCGAAATTGCTGCCGTGTCTCGTTCAATAGCTAGTTGGGAGAAAATACCTTCCAGGGTTGGAAGATCCATCGATGACCTAAGATTTTCAATGGAGTTGTCGGCTACGATCTTGCCGTGGTGCAAAATGACCACCCGGGAACAAATTCGTTCGACAGTTTCGAGGTCATGGGAACTGAAGAGAACTACCTTGCCCCGCCCCGCAAGCTCCTGAATGAGGCTCCGCAGCACCAGAGCCGAACCAACATCCAGTCCGGAGAACGGCTCATCAAGCAATAGCAGGTCAGGGTTGTGCATTAAAGACGCGGAAAGCAAGATCTTTTGTCGCATGCCCTTCGAGTAGGCTGAAATCGGGGAATATCGATCGTCATGAAGCCCAAACAGCCGAAGCAACCCATCGATGCATTCAGAGAAGTACTCGGGAGCCAGGTTGCGTAGCTGAGCAACCATGATCAAATACTCTTCTCCGCTCAAGTGCGTATAGAGATAAGGCTCCTCGGGCACATACCCGAGGCGTTTCTTATACTTGATTGGATCTGTTTGAATAGGGACGCCCCCGAACAAGATGTCCCCGGACGTTGCCTCAATGAGATTTGTGATCATCTTCATTGTGGTGGATTTTCCAGATCCGTTTGCCCCGAGATAGCCCGTCACTTCACCCGGCTTCGCTGTAAAACTTACATCGTCCACTGCCGGAATACCGGAATACCTTTTTGACACGTGACAAAGTTCGAGCATTCTTGTCTCACCCTAATGC
>NZ_JBARMD010000700.1:0-6627 GCF_049802275.1 Occallatibacter sp.
GTAGACCTTGATCCAGTGGTTTCGCATCTTCGCATGAACTACCTGACCTGCCGATTTTGAGACGATCACATTGGTTTCTTCGATGGGCATGTGGCAGTTAATACAATTGTTCGCAATCTGGTGGCCCAACGATTTGGACATGCCGCAGCTTTGCCACTGATGGCAGGTGAGGCACTTCTGTGAATAGGATTCGGCTGGCCGCCCGGTTGTATGGACGTCGTGGCAGGTCGAGCAGCTCATCTGCGGAGACGAACGATAGCATTTGCTCCGCTGAAGCAGTCCGACTTGGTTGCCGTGGACATCGGGATGCTCTACGTCGGGAGATGGGAGTTGCTTGAAATATTCACTCAGCGGCTGGCCTGGAAGATAAGAGAAGGTTGGCGCCAGGGCTTCTCTCTGAATCCCATTGTGGCATTCAGCGCATAAATCAACCTGCCGATCGCGCGAAAACTTTGCCGGATTCAGAATGTCGTTTTTATTGGCATCCTTCGACGCGGTTCCATGCTGCATTTCTTGTCGAACATGACTCGCTCCGGGGCCGTGACAACTCTCACACGAGATGCCGACTATCAGGCTCTCCCGGTCATATCGGTTCGTTGCGGGGTCGGCTGAAAGAGCTCGTATATATGTGGCGTGGCACTCCAGGCAGGCGGGATTCACGGGACGGGAAAACTCTGCGGTGCCATCGATGTAGCCGGGGCTGTTGATCCATCGATGCCCGTCGCTCCAATAGCTCACCGGTAATTCGAAGAGACGATCGCGGTGCCAATACAGATATGTCTGACCTCGAACTCCGGATCCTGTGACAAGGTCGATGGGTTCGGTCCTCCGAACAATGTCGGAGTTCCACCCTGTCATCGCGGTCTCGAAGAATCCGCCGTTTTTGGACTCCATAAGAAACTCAAGTCCGGGTTCAGCGGAATGCGCTGCATCCACGATCGTGAGCGAGTTAGCGCCCTGGCGAAAGGACCCGAGCACCGAAGTGGCTGTGGGGAGTTGGGAGGTCAGGTGGTGGGGGGTGTGCTGGTAACTCTGGCTCAGCTGGCGGTGACAGGATACGCAACTGGCATCGCCGACATAGGAGGCTCGATCCGTTTCCTGACTCGTTTCTTGCGGTGAAGCGGGAGCACCTGCCAGCTGCGCGAAAGCATATCCAGCTATCGCGACACTACATAACAGTTTGGTTCGGATCATTCGGAACGGTCCCCACCTGACAATACCGCGTACCCCAAAGAACATCTCTCTTATCAACCGATTCTAATGTTTGGAAGCTGCCGCTTCCTGATTCATCTCCACTTTCAAGCTCTTAGCCAACTTCTCGACCTGTTCAGCCTTTTTGAGCACTGTGAGAGAGAGACTTTCCTTGTAGGTCTTGCCCACTTCCGCGCGCAAGTCTGCGGACAACTGAAACAGCTTTTTCGTGTCTGCTTCAATCTGCGCCAGTCTGACTTCTTCGGGCGTGGAAGGTGTGGAGGATTGGGATTTGGGGTCAGCGGCGGGGGTAGGATTTGGATCATGAGTGGTTGGTCTCGCCTGGGATTTCGGTTGGACCGGATTCGGGTTGGCGGCATCGGACTGGGAATGCATAGGGACCGTAAAAACCAACGACAACAGGGCAAGCAGGAGGCCCGCGCAGATCAGTTGCGGATTTTTCAGAGGCCATACCATTGATGATTCCTCGCGTATCGCGACTGCTGCAAAGCGGCGCTAATTAACTTTCATTTTTTCCTGCACGCTTTGTGCAAGCTTTTCGATCTTCCCTGCTTTGGCAGCGTTGGCCGACATAGAGCTAGTCTTTTTGGTGGAGAGGATATCCTGCTGGAGTTGTTGGGCCAACAACAAAATCTGGTTCGACTCGAGCCAGATTTCCCGGGCGCGAAGCTGATTTTGAATCGAGAATGCTTCCTGCTTCTTCTGATCCGCCTGGTTATCGCCGTAGACCTTCTCAAGATCGGGCTCTCGAGGAGTGGGATTGGGAATGATCACCTGAGTTGGCTGGCTCGGGCTCTGCCCAAAGGCAGCTCCAGTGCACAGGAGAAATGCACATAGAAGGAAACTGCCTGAGCTCAAATTCCGGGAAGGACCTCGCATAAATCCTCGCTCAATCAACTGCAATCTAAACAGAGATTCGCATTCCCGGTCCAGACATTTTTTGCATCGCCATCGGCACGTCAAACCGCAGGAATTAGCCCTGATTTCGCGGCGATTTGAGGAATCTGGCGGCTTATCGGCGGCGAGCCACACCATCGGAACGCCGGCTGGAAAATCATGCGCAGGCAAAACTCAGTCCGCAGATTCCAAATTGCTTGACACCGCACAGCCGAAGGGAATATCAGGTTAGATTCACGCATCAACATCTGAAAAGCTTGTTACCAGAATCGCCGCCAGCCAGGACACAATTCATGGACAGTCGCCGAACAATTCTGAAGTACCTTGCCGCCACAGGAGCGTCAACCTGCGGGCTCAATGCCCTGGCGTCGTTTGCCGAGCAACTCAAGGCTGAGGGCAATAAGCCGAACATCGTTTGCATCGTCGGCGAAGGCCTCCGCTGGGATGAGCTGTCCTCGACTGGCAACAAGATCGTTCAGACGCCGAACCTCGATCGTATCGGCCGGCAAGGCTGTACCTTCAAGAACGCTTTCGTGGTCAATGCGCTTTGCCTACCGTCGCGGGCGACATTTTTGACGGGCTTGTATTCGCACACCACTGGCGCCGTCTCCAATGTCGAGGGTAAAATTCCCGATCGCTTTCCGCTGGTCTCGGATCTGCTCCAGAAGGCTGGATATGAAACTGCCTTTCTCGGCAAGTCCCACATCGAAGGCGCGCTGATGGATCACTACTGGGACTACTACTTCGGATTCGTTGGGCAGGCGGACTACTATCGCCCCAAAATCACCGAGGGCATCGCCGGAAAGTATGCGCCGGCGAGGATATATGAAGGCGAATATGTCGATACGCTGCTGACACGCAAAGCCATTGATTGGCTCAAGCAGCCGCGCACCAAGCCCTTCTGCATGTTCTTGTGGTTTTATGCACCCCATGCGCCGTTTTACCGGCCAAAGGACATGGTCAACGACCTCAATGGAGTTCCGATTCCCAAGCCCAGGTCATTCGACGAGAATTTGGACGGCTATCGGGGAAAGCCTCGCGCAGTCGCTGATGCGGACAACAAGATCGGCTACTCCGAAGTCTTCAGCGACGATCCCCGATCGCTCGAAGAGCTAGTCAAGGACCACTATGTTGGAGTTGAGGACAATGATCGAAACGTCGGCGCCGTCTGGCAGGAGCTCGAGCGACAGAAAATCGTCAACGACACCGCGGTCCTGCTCAGTTCCGATCACGGATTTTTTCTTGGCGAGCATCACCTCTATGACAAGCGGCTCATGTACGAGCCGTCCATCCGGGTTCCGATGATGATCAGCTACCCGGGCCGCGTCAAGGCCGGGGCAAAGTCAGATGAGATGGTCCTCAACCTCGACATGGCGCCAACACTTCTTGAGATCGCCGGGTTGCCGGTTCCCGCCGAGATGCAAGGCAAGAGCATGCTTCCTCTGGCCGAGGGGCACGCCAACATCCCATGGCGCAAAGACTGGCTCTACGAGTATTACGAATATCCCGGATTCGAGAACGTGCGACCCTGCCGTGGTGTGAGGACAGACCGGTACAAGCTGATCCATTTCTTTATCGAGCCGCAGGAATTCGAACTCTACGATCTTCGTACTGATCCGGACGAGATGAACAATCTTTATGGAAAGCCAGAGTATGCAGAGCTCACGGCGCATCTCAAGGAGCGCCTTACAGCGCTACGGGCAGAGACCCACGATACTTATCAATACAAACCGAGCGGCATCCCATTGCATTGGGACCTCGGCACGCAAAGCGAATCGGGGCTGGTCAAGCAGCCCAAATGATATGCATCCTTAAGATGACCCGAAGATGACCTGGTTGCCGCCGCCAAGGTGATTTGGCCGATTCTGCCGGGCGGCGTGACGACCGGCAGAATCTCGCCCGCAATCGATCGTCTTTCAGGCAATCGAACTCCGTTCGTGAGGGCATTCGCTTGTTTCATTCAGGCCTGTCAACATTGACAGTTTGCGGACCTGGATGGACCCTATAGATTTGCCATAAGAATGTGACAGCTCCTGCCTCAAACTTGCCCGCTCAAACAGGCACGGTGACCCGGTCGGTTATTGCGTTCTTTCCGGGTGATAACGTCCTGCCGGCGAAGGAAATGGCTCCATTTTGAAGCATCAACCAATTGATGTTCGGAGACTGAGATGAGGACAAGGTGAAGAATTCTCCCGACCTCGATCGTCGTGAGGCATCCCCTGTCTGGCTGAGAGTGCTGCGGAGGGTTGGAACCACGGCCCTGTGGCTTATTCTTGCGGTGCTGACTCTGTGGGCACTCGCTGCTCTTTACATTGATACGCGGATTGCGGCATGGCGCATTCCACTGACTCTGATCTACGGTATCGGAATTTTCGTAATACTGTTCCGGTTCAAGTGGTCAGCCAAGGCTGCGGCATTGTGTCTCGCGGCTTTTTGTATTGTGCTCGTGTGGTGGTTCAGCCTGAAGCCTTCGAACGATGAGAATTGGCAGCCTGACGTTGCTCGCACCGCATGGGTGGGATTCGACGGCGATCGGATTACAATTCACAATTTGCGAAACTGCAGCTATCGCAGTGAATTCGTTTACGAAAACTGCTGGAGCGACCGGACCCTCGATCTTTCACAGATCAAGGGCGCCGATTTATTTCTGACGAACTGGGGACTAAGTTTCGCCAGCCACCCGATCGTCAGCTTTCAATTCGGAGACAAGCAGCATGTTGCGTTCTCGATCGAGGCGCGTTACAAGACCGGCCAGTCATACTCGACAATTCTTGGGTGCTTTCGTCAGTTCGGGCTGATTTTCGTTGCGTCGGACGAGCGCGATGTGATTCGTTTACGCACTAACTACCGAAAAGATGAAGAAGTATACATGTACCGCATCCAAGTACGACCAGAAGTGGCGCGAGCGATGTTCCTTACCTATGTCACGTATTTGAACAAACTGAACGATCACCCCGAGTGGTACAACGAACTGACTAGAAACTGCACGACAACGATCCAGAAACCGCTTGCTGCCAACACTGACAACCCCCAGCCTTGGACCTACCAATACATATTGAACGGCAAACTGGATGAGCTGCTTTACGATCGGGGACGACTGGTCACCGGGGGGCTTCCATTTTCAGCATTGAAATCACGTGAGCACATCAACGCCGCAGCCCGGGCGGCCGGCGACTCTCCTGATTTCTCCGAGCTGATTCGAGCCGGGAGAATTGGATTCTGAGCCGCACTTGAGATTGAAGAATCGGAGACCGCCATGAATCGGAATTGCCTTGGTCGGACGGAAGTCGCTCGTCGACGTTCTTGTATTCTTTCCCTCAAAATCGGCGTCGCTCTCTTTGCGCTAATCGGGTCTTCAGTCGTTTCCGTGGGACAAAGTGAACCAGAGACGCCGAAGCGGTTGAAGATTGGGGTGGCGCTCGAAGGCGGGGGCGCCCTTGGGCTAGCCCACATCGGGGTGCTCCGGTGGTTTGAGCAGCACCACATCCCGATTGACTATCTCTCCGGAAACAGCATGGGTGGTTTGGTTGGAGGCCTCTACGCCACGGGCCAGAGCCCCGATCAAATTGAACGAACCGTCAAGGGAATGGACTGGCCGCTGCTCCTCGGAGGAGTAACGCCCTTTGAAGACCTCTCATTCCGCCGCAAGGAAGATGCGCGCGAAGTTCAAAGTACCTTGGCGATCGGCTTCAAGAAAGGGGCGTCACTCCCATCCGGAATGAATGCCGGACATCAGATCAGTCTTCTCATTGACCGCGAAACGCTGGCTTACTCCGACGTCAAATCGTTCGATGATCTGCCCATCCCCTTCCGCTGCGTCGCCACGGATCTGGTGACCGGAAAGGCCCACGTATTCTCTACCGGTCCGCTGGGTTTGGCGATGAGATCGACGATGTCGCTTCCGGGAATATTTGCTCCCGTCCGGGACGGAAAAAGCTTGCTCGTGGATGGCGAATTGGTAGACAACCTGCCTACGGACCTGGCACGCGAGATGGGTCCTGATGTCGTTATCGCGATTCATCTCCAGGTTTCTCCGACAACAGCTGATGATCTTCAGTCTCTCTTCGGTGTTCTCGGACGGTCAATCCAGATCAGCTCCGCGGCCTCGGAAGTTCGAGGAATGGAGGCTGCCGATATCGTCGTCAAAGTGGATGTTCAAAAATTCACAGCCCTGGATTTCAACCAGGCCGACGCACTCATCCAACAGGGCATGGAGGCAGCACAAGAGAAAGCCAAGGTCTTGCAGCCCTATGTACTTGATCAGGCTGAGTGGGACGGATACGTGGCTCAACGCGATGCGCGCAAAAGGGGACCGGTAGCCGCCCCGCAATTTGTGAAGGTCGAAGGCAGCACGCCACTCCTGAACAAGAAGATCGAGACAAAACTCCAGCCGATGGTGGATAAGCCGATCGACACTAAAAAGCTGGACAGCGACCTCACCCTGTTGACTGGCATTGGGAGATTCTCAAGCGCATCCTACAATATGACGGAGATTGACGGGCAAACCGGCCTGATGGT
>NZ_JBARMD010000701.1:0-1658 GCF_049802275.1 Occallatibacter sp.
ATCCAGCGGGTGAGTGCCCGGAACACCGACTTCTCGGATTTCTGCAGGATGGACAGAATCGGAAGCAAGCAGTGGCGGTGCGGTCAGGTTGCCAAATATTAAGGCGGATGCTGCAACAATCACTGACCCGACGTACGAACTCGTCTTTACAATGCCTCTTCCTGTCATTCATTGCCTTCCCTTAAATCGGAGACTTCACGAACAACCCGCGCTTCCGCTTCCATCGACTTCGCCCAGCAAGTGCTGACGGTGCTGGAAGGCGCACCGAAGACCTGGCCCGGCCATGTGAGTCCGTCCTGAGCGGTCTATCTGAGTATTCCTGCAATTTTAAATACCTCAACAGACTATGCACCTACTCAGCCCAATTTGTGGCGCCTTCTCGAGTTCCGGGCGCATGCTGACGTTTCGAGTGGCCAAGATTTTCCGGACTTCCAAACTTTGCTCAGGATGACAGCGCGCGGGGTAGCAGAACTCTGTGCCGGAATTGGTGTCGCGGGGGGACCTTCATTTCTGGTTACTTCTCACACGCGGGAGTGATGTCGGTCACGTTTTTTCGATTTGTTGGATGCGTAGTATCGAGAAACTTGCTTATGAGCAGGTGGACGGCAGTTATGTACAGCGAAACGCAAAACGAAAACGGCACCTACAATACGCGCTGCCTCTATTGTTTTATGACGGTCGCAACGGCCGTGGAGACGAAAGAGGACCTGGAACTGATCGAGGCACACCACGTCTGCCCGGAGAGGGCGCTTTCAGAGCTTCTCGCCGCGAAGGCAGCGACGGAGGCTCACGCTCACCGGAATTAAGCACCCTTCACCCTTCTACTTGTTCGTGGGACCCGAAGAAGGCGGCGGAGCGTCTGCCGGCTTGGCCTGTCCACCTGAAATTTTCTTGTAGAGTTCCTGGTCAGCGGAGCGGGTGATGCTGCTGGCCTTGTCGAGCTCGATCTTGGCCTCTTCTTTTCTGCCCATGGTGCGGTAGAGGCGGCCGAGGCGCCAGTGCACGTTCACATCATTAGGATTGAGCTTTTCCGCAATGAGGAATTCGCGGAGCGCATCGTCGTTGCGTCCTTCGTTGGCGGCGAGGATGCCAAGGTCGAGGTGCACGAGCTCGATTGACGGATCGAGCTTGACTGCCTTTCCAAGCAGCGGCGCGGCATCGGTGTACTGATTCATCTGGATGTAGGCGTCGCCGGTGTAGAGCAGGGACTGCGCGTGATTTGGGTCGGTGGCCAGTTCCGCCTGAAACTCCTTGATGGCTTCGGGATACTGCTTCTGGGTCCAGAGCAGGTAGCCAAGGCCGAAGTGCACATCGGGCTCGTTGGGACTGGCTTTAGCGGCTTTGCGGAACATATCGATCGCGCCGGAGGTGTCTTTCATTTCGTCGAGGGCTTCGCCGGCGAGCATGTCGGCTTCGGCGGAATCGGGGTTGAGGATGAGGATCTCGTGGTAGACGTCGAGGACCTTGTTGTACTGCTTTGACCAGAGATAACTGTGCGCGAGAGCAAGACGAATGGGCAGGTTCTGCGGATCGGCCGCGGCGGCGGTTTTCAGGTACGGCGCCGCTTGCTCGTATTGGCCGAGACCGTAGTGGGACATGCCGAGGAGAATCGTATAGCGCATTGCTTCAGGTGAATTGGGCGGCGCACTGTTGAGCAG
>NZ_JBARMD010000702.1:0-8420 GCF_049802275.1 Occallatibacter sp.
GAAAGTACATTGTCTTCGCCCGAGCCGAGGCGCGCGATCCGCGTCCGCCGGGCCAGGGGCGCGCCACCCATGCCAACGACGCCCACGAAGCGCAGATCAAGTACGACCTCTACCGCATTCCATTTAACGGTGGAAAAGGCGGAACGCCGGAAGCGATCAAGGGCGCTTCGCAAAACGGAATGAGCAACAATTTTCCCAAGGTCTCGCCGGACGGCAAATGGATTGTTTTTGTGCAGTGCAAGAACGGCCAGCTGATGCGGCCCGACAGCCAGCTCTACATTATTCCCGCGGCAGGTGGCGCCGCGCGCCGGCTGCGAGCCAACACGCGACTGATGAATTCGTGGCATAGCTGGTCGCCCAACGGGCGATGGCTGGTGTTCTCATCGAAGGCCCGCTCCCCGTACACGCAGATGTACCTCACGCACATCGATGAGCAGGGCAATTCAAGTCCGCCGATTCTGATCGACAACACAACAGCCTCGAATCGGGCAGTCAACATTCCGGAGTTCGTCAACATAAGTCCCGATGGTATCGACCAGATCGAAGTGCACGTAGCCGATGGAAGCGATACTGCGAGCGGCGGCAAGTAGAATTCATAGTGAGGATAAAAACGCCGCTCGCCGAGATGCATATTTCACTTCAATTCAGATTGAGTTGCCTGCTCGTGCTTTTGGTTCTGCTGTCTGGCGCCGCCTCGGCCCAAACATCTCAATCGCCCTGTTCGCCACCTGAATCCATGAAGGCACGCTTCTCGGGCAAGCCCGATCCGGCCGCGCTGAACGATCTCGGCGCCTGGTTTGGCGAGCATAACAATTACACCTGCGCAGCCGAAGCCTTCGCCACGTCGCTGCAGATGGATCCAAAGCAAAAGGACATGCCGCACGTCGCTTTCATGTTCGGTGCAAGCCTGTATTATTCGGGCGACATCAAGGAGGCGATTGCTGCCCTGCAGGCATCCGAACAATATGGCTATAACGAGATCAAGGTTCACCTGGTACTTGCACGCGCGCTCGACGATACACACGCGACCTCCGACGCTGAAGCAGAGTGGCGTGCAGCACTTGATATCGATCCCGAGTATTCCTATGCGCTCGACAACCTTTCAGACGACCTGCTGGCGGACAATAACAACCGGGCCGTAATCGAACTGCTTGACACGCCGCGGGTCATTCCGCAACGCACTGTGCACCAGGCGATGAATCTGGGGACGGCGTACGCGCTGGCAGGGAAGCCCCGGGATGCCGAACGCATTCTCCGTGACGCTCTGAACACGTATCCTGATGCCCAGCCCCTTGCCGCCCAACTCGCCAAGGTTCTTACTCAATTGGGCAAGAATGCTGAAGCAGAAGCGGTGTTGCGGATTGAGAATCAGCGGCACACCGGCCGCTCTGAATCCGAGGCTCACTAGACCCAAACCAGCAGTTCCCAGATGCAGAAAGGCGCGACCATTTCTGGCCGCGCCTTTTTGTTGCCCATTCCCGGCGGATGACGAAAAGTTCGTTCTAGAACAGATTCCAGAGTGACTGGTTGTAAACCTCGTGATGGAACTGCACTTCGGGCGCCTTGACGAAGGTGCCCAGTTCGCGAGCGCAGCGATTAGCAGCTGCCTGTTTCAGATCGGCGAAACGTCCCTGCACGTCGGAACCCAGAATATCCGCAATCCACTTCGAACCCTTGAAGTCGTCAATGGCAGCCTGGATGTGATCGGGCAGGTACCGCTCGGCCTGGCGCAGGTTATCAATCTTGGCGGTGCTTCCGTCGATGCCGGTCTTGAAGATGGAGTAGAGCGCAAGGTACGGGTTCGCATCCGGCGCCACTGACCGAACTTCCACGCGCATGGAGCGGGAGTTGCCGATCGGCACACGCACCATCGAACCACGATCGGTTGCCGAAGCTTTGATCTGATTCGGCGCCTCGAAGTGCGGATCAAGGCGGCGGTACGCGTTTACGCTGGGGTTCAGGATCAGGCAGATGTCCAGCGCGTGTGTCAGGATGCGGTCAATGAATTCCCAGCCAAAACCGGAGAGCATCTCCTGGCCCTTCGGGTCCCACATCAGGTTGACTTTCTCCTTGGAGACGGAGACGTTGGTGTGCATGCCGCTGCCATTCACTCCGACCACAGGCTTGGGAAGGAAGCATGCCGTGTAGCCCATGTTATTGGCGATCTGGCGGCAGAGCAGCTTGTAGAGCTGAATCTGGTCTGCGGCTGCAACCACCTCGCCGTAGCCGTAGTTGATTTCAAACTGGCTGGGCGCAACTTCAGGGTGATCCTTCTCGTTCTGGAAGCCCATCGCGCGCTGCACTTCGGCGGCTGTGTCAATGAACTGTCTTAGCGGATCAAGCGGAAGCACGTGGTAATAGCCGCCAGTGTTGATGAAGTCGAATTTCAACGTCTCGTGGTAATGCCGCTCCGCGTCTTTTCCGGCGAAGAGAAAACCTTCGATTTCGTTGGCTGCGTTGAGTGTGTAGCCCTTGTCCTTGTAGAGCTTGTCGGAGTAAGCCTTCAGAACGCCGCGCAGATCGCCGGAATAAGGCGTGCCGTCCTTGTCGATGACCGTGCCGAAGACCAGCACCTTGCCGTTGCCGAACACATCAGCAGGCACCCAGTAGAACGCACTCCAGTCAATACCCAGGCGCAGGTCGCTCTCCTTCTGCGCGGTGAAGCCACGGATCGAGGAGCCATCAAAGGTCAGGTTCTCGTGCGAGCCCAGCAGGAATTTCTTGTCGTAGTCCAACAGATGCAGGCGGCCTTCAAGATCTGAGAACAGCACCGTCACTGCCTTGATGTGCTTCTCATCCGTCAGATACTTGATTCGCTTTTCGCGAACCTCTTCAATAGGCATCCGGCTCATGCGGTCTGCCTTGGCTTTCAGGTTCAGTTCTTCAAGCTCCTCATAGGTGAGGGCAAGAAAATTCCGGTAATCAGATGACATCGCTCTCCTTCCAGCTGGGAAAAAAGTCGTTGGACATTCAAGGGATATTCTAGGGTTTCTCGTATAAAGAACCCGTGAAGATTGCCGCCCGTGGATTACAGCAGAACCACGGTAGATGCATCCCGAAGCCGTTGCACTCAAGTCGACGCGACCAACAGGGAGCGGCGACCCTCTTGCATTTCACTCAGGACACGGTAACCGTGGTTCTGCGCTAGCTATCGGTGCCGCGCTACGAGCACCATCAACAACAGAATAACAACAGGAATCAGGGCGAGTGCGCCGTAGTAAAGCACCTGCCGCCTGGTGTGCGATTTTCGCTTGTTCCAATCGCGCATTTCGATCCGATCTTCCACTCCGACATCGTCCAAATGCTGCAAATCATGTGCAAATTCGCGAGCCTTGGCATAGCGATTCTGCGGATCGCGTTCGAGCGCGCGGTAAAGCACTTCCTGCAACCGCGGCGAAATCGAGGGCTCAGCGATCGTCGGAGGCATTGGGTGGTTTAACAGCCTGTCGTTCATGATCTCCATGGGTGAGGAACCCGAAAAAGGCAGCCGCCCCGTGAGCATCTCGTAAAGGATGATGCCCATGGAGTAGACGTCTGTGCGTCCGTCTCCGCGCTTGCCTTTCACCTGCTCCGGAGAGATGTAATCTGCAGTGCCCAGCGTGGCGGTGAAGTTGGCATAGGTAAGCCGGCGCGCCGCGGAATCTCCGGCGATTCCGAAGTCGATAAGCTTGATATTGTCGTTGCCGTCGACCATGATGTTTTCCGGCTTCAGGTCGCGGTGGACGATGCCTTGATCGTGGATGTATTCCAAAGCGTCCAGCACCTCGACGGCAATGCGGATGGCACGATCTTGCGGCATCCGCCCCTCGGCAAGGATGTCGCGCAAAAGCCTGCCTTCGCACCACTCCATCACCATGTAGATACGCGAGCGTTTCTCGCCGCCGTAGACCCGCATCACCATGGGGTGATCGAGCTTCTCACCGATGTCGGCTTCACGCTTGAACCGATCGAAGAGGATGGGATCGGCTTCCATGTCGGGGTGCGGAATCTTCAACGCGACGACACGGTTGTCGCGCACGTCCACAGCTCGAAAGATCGACGCCATGCCGCTGCGTGCTACTGGGGACTCAATGCGGTAGGAATCGATTTGCGAACCGGGTTCAATGGTGTCGAGGATGCCCATTGGGCGGCGTTCTCCAGTGCTTGTGCTTCTTCTACTCTATCGAGGTTTAGCGGCGTGTCTCTAAGGAATTCGTAAGGCTTGGTAGGCCATTCAGGAGGGAAGGCGGTAGGGACGGCCGCGGTACATGCCCACCTGTTCGACCGAGCGAATGCGAATGACCTGTGCTGTGGTATTGTCGTTGCCGTCAATCTCGATGGCGCGAGAAACAAGCTCCCCGGCAATCTCGTCGATGGGCTTGTTTTGGGAGACGATCGAAGCAATGGTCGATTCGGGCATTTCATCGTGCAACCCGTCGGAGCAAAGCACCAGCACATCACCGGCCTGAATGGTCAGCGCCGTTGTGTCGGGCGAGACAAACATCTCGGGCCCAAGAGAGCGGATCAGGACATGCCGCGAATCAGAAGTCGCCATATCGCTCGCAGAGATCACTCCCATTTTCCTTTGCTCATTGACCCAGGTGTGATCTTGCGTGATTTGCTTTGCGATGCCCTTGCGCACGAGATAGCAGCGCGAGTCTCCCACATGAGAGATGATTGCCTGGTCGTGGCGAAGTGCGCATGCAACCGCCGTAGTCGCCATCTTCTTCCCACGGAACTCTGCCGCCAGCGTGCGGTCGTGAACAGCGGCGTTGGCATGCTGCACCAGCCGAGGAAGAAGGCTGATCAGCATGGCGCCGCCTTGCGCCTTTTCGAACTCCTGAATCAGAACGGAAACTGCGGTGGAAGAGGCGATCTCACCCAGGTCCAGGCCTCCCACCCCATCGGCAACTACGAAGAGGTACCCGTGGGAGCGGGCCTGGTGGCGCGAATTGGGGATGAACGATCCCATGGCGTCTTCGTTGTTCGTCCGAATTTTGCCGGGATCGCTTGACTGACCAAACACGACATCCAACATGGACCGGTCGCCTCATTGGTTTCCCCGAACGGGTCCTTGTTCGTGGGGTGGTCTTAAGCATCCTGAGTAATGGGGATGCTCTGGAACTTCAAAGGTTCAGGTCTTGCAAAAACCGCTGGGTGGTTTCCCTTCGCGGCATCCTGAATCGAGCCGGGAAGGAATGCCACCCAGGGGTTGCGTTCGATTAACGAATAGGACTGCCGGCCTAACCGGCAACTTTCTTTGCTTCGAGGAGTACTGATTTCCCCTTCGCTTTCGATGATCGCAGAAAATAGACCGCCCCATACAAGCCCCAGACGCCGGAGATGCCCAGCGCCGTTAACGGCTCCATCTTAGTGCCGAGGTTAAAGAACGGGCCCGCCACGTAGAAGCCCATGCAGACTAGATTTGCCACCAGTCCAAAGCCCGGAATCAGTGTATGAAGCAGGAAGTTGTGGTCGGGCCGCTTGTGGTACGCCACGATGCAAAGGAAGCAGCTCAGCGCGTAGAGGATAAACGTGCCGAAGTTTGAAGTCAGCGTGATGGCAAGCAAGGAATTGGGCAGCGCCGCCATCTTGTCATGCGTCGAATAACCGAAGCTTGAAAAGATTCCATGTGGTAGAGCTGCGATGGTTGCGTCGGTGGGCGCGCTGGCATCGGCGAAGACCAGCGAAACGGCCACAACGCCAATGATTGCGGAGATCACGGCCAACGTCCAGATGGCCTTGCGAGGCGAGAGCGACCCGGCATGAAGAATGCCGAAGTGCTCCGGCGCTTCGTCATCCTTGCCCATGGCATAGGTCACGCGGGCGCCGGTATTCATGCAGCTCAGCGTCGTGCCGATCAGCGCCAGGAACACCGTGATCGCCTCGGTGAACATGAAGTACTTGCCGTGACCCTGGCCAAGCAGCCAATCCCCGACAATGATCATCATGTCGCCGATAGGCGCTGCGGAGCTCGCCGCGCTTTGCATCGTGTAACCCGAGTTGAGAAAATAATTGGCGCAGAAATACTCAATCAGGTAACAGACCAAACCCTGAATCAGCAGCGAGGCGATGACCGCGATCGGTATATGCTTAGTCGGGTTTTTGGCCTCACCTCCCATCGCAGTCACCGATTCAAATCCGACAAGGATGAGAATCGCGACCGTAGCCTGAATGAACATCCAATTCAGATTGTGCGGCACCACCACCGAGACAGCCGAGGTGTGCGTCAGCAAGTTTCCGGTCGCATCCTTGTCGGGGTAGGTAATTACATAAGGCACCGGCTTGCCGGCCGAGTCCAGCTGGGGCTGTGGCGTGCCGCTCGCATCGCGGATGGTTGCGCCCGTCTTGTCGGTGGCAAACTGATACGTGTAGGTCGACAGCGTCTGCGTGTCGTATTGGAAGGCCGTGGGGCCGGTTGCACCCGCTGGGTGGCTGACGCGATATCCCAGAGCCAGCACGCTGAAAAGGATGAGGGCGGAAATCTGGATGACGTTGATCGCCAGGTTGACGGCGGTCGATGCGCCTGCGCCCTTTGCCGCAATCCACGCCACAAAGAACGAGAACACGATCGCAACGAGCCCCATGAAGACCGGCCCGGGGTTCGCGCCGCTGATGAAGTTCGGATAAAAGAACCCAACCACGTAGCCCACGAACACGCCGGTGACGCCTACCATCACGCCGGGATAGACCCAGTAATAAAGGTGAGAGCCCCAGCCTACGATGAACTTTGAGACGCGGGCATACTTGAATGCCTTGTCTTTCGACAGCATCGCCTGTTCCGCGTAGTAGTAACTCGACCCCGTTCCCGGATAGAGCTTGGAAATCTCGGCATAGGCCACAGCGGTAGCCAGGCAGAGCAGCAGCGCGGCAAAGATGCCGGCCCACATTGCCGGTGCAGTGGAAGGCTGACCTGCGACACCCGTGGTTGCCTGGATGAAGAACGTGAGCCATAGGAAGGCGCCGGGAGCAATCAGCGCCATTGCATTGCTGGTCAACCCGGTAAGGCCCAGAGTCGCCTGCATCTGTGGTGCTTTCTGATCTGCCATTTAGATTCTCCTGGAAATTGAGGTTCTTAGTGTCAGCTCCCGCTTGCTGAGCTACGGGATGTTTGTGAGGCTCGCCGGATAGCTTCCCAACTGAGCCGATCAGTTCTCTTGATTATGTGAATGCTAAGGATGCACTGATGAAGATGAAATGAAGAATGCGAGCCTTTTTGAGTGCATGAACTCGCTAGTTGCAGGGCCGCCCTTGCGGAGCATTGGTTGTCACCGCAAGGACGGGAAGATCTGCAACAATCTCGCTATTTTTCGACAAAGTTTTTGCCGAAGATGAAGCCGAATTCAAGTACGCCCCGGAATTGGTTGTCGGCAGTTCCTGTTGTGCCAAAGACACTTCCCGGCGTGTAGTTCGATGCATGCACCCACGCGAGATCGCCGCGAACGTACATGCCTCCCTTTTGGTAGGTCGGCGTTGCGGTGAAAGTGGTGCCTGAGCTGCCCGCACCAAAGCCCAGCATATTGACCGATCCGTCGATTGCATTTCCCGAGCTCGTGAGGTATTCCACGCGCGCCGGAAGCGAGAATCCGCTCTTGAATGCGTAGCTGACATTGATCGCGCCGCCGGTAGCGGAGGTACCCTTGAGGACGCCCACCGTCGGGTTGGTCGGCAGGTTGCCATACTGGAAGTACGGCGAAACAATCCACGGTCCCTTGGCGTACGTATAGATCACCGCGTGCATGTAGCCGTTGTTCTGTATCGGCGTCGCTGCCGTTTCAAAGACGGTCTGTCCAAGGTTCCCCATCCCGTCGTATACCAGGGTATGAGGTCCCTTCGTAAAGGTCACTGAACCCGAGAGCCATGAGTAGCGGTTGGAATAGTAACCGTCGTTCCAACTGAACGAGGCGCTGAGGTACTTATTGATCGTTTGGTTTACCTGGATGCCACGATTGATCGCGTTTTCCTGGTTCCAGATGATGCCTCGTTCAACGTTAAAGTTTTGATATGTAAAGGTGGACTCGGCGCCCATCAGCGTGGGAAGAGAACCGATAAGGAACTGGGTCGTCTTTCCTACCGGCAACTTCAAATAAGCGACCGGAACGGGCCCGTAGAAATTGGTATTGGTAGTTTGGGCGCTGGCAAACGGCACTGACAGGGCCTGCATGGTGTAGACACCTGCCTGGACGAAGAACTGAACCTTTCCATCCGCTTTTTGAATAAAAATCTGCCCATTGCTAAGCGTGGCCTGCGCACCCTCGTCTCCCGCAACGTGATTGCTCTGGAACTGCGAGAAGCCGGTCAAAATGCCGTTGACGGAAAGCTTTCCCAGTGGTCCCGCGTCGAAGGTGGCCGGTGGCAGCCATGTCAGTGGACCCGTGAGAACGAATGTGGAAAGCGGTGTCGGGGCGGCTGCGGCAGCCGCTGGATCTGCTGCAGGCGTG
>NZ_JBARMD010000703.1:0-5811 GCF_049802275.1 Occallatibacter sp.
CCGCTACTCCCCTGCCGAGGTTGCGAGGGCGCAGGCGGCGCTGCAGGATGCCGTGGCCAGCCGCCAGGCGGCGCAGCAGGTGCTCGCGCAGACTTCGGTACGTGCGCCTTCAGCCGGCACTGTCTACAGCCTGAATGTGAATGCGACGGAATTTGCCGAGCAAGGCAAACTGCTGCTGCAGATGGCGGACCTTCACCAGGAACGCGTGCGCGCATACTTCGACGAACCGGAGATTGGGATGCTAGCCGTCGGCCAGCCGATCCTGATCAAGTGGGACGCAAAGCCCGGAAAGGTATGGCACGGTCACATCGAACGCGTTCCCATCACCGTGACCACGTACGGGACCCGCAATGTCGGTGAGGTTCTGATCCACATTGACGATGCCGACAATCAGCTCCTTCCCTATACCAATGTCACCGTAACGGTGACCACGGCGAGTGAAGCCAACGCCCTGAGCATTCCCCGGGAGGCGTTGCGATCAGAGAACGGCAAAAGCTATGTCTACAAGATTGATGGCGATGAGTTGAAGAAGACTTTTGTCGTAACCGGAGCACTGAACCTTACGCAGGTTGCCATTGTTTCAGGACTGAAAAATGGTGACTGGGTAGCCACGGGAACCACGACAGGATTGCCCCTGCAGGAGGGCGTCCCGATCAAGAGAGTCCCGTGAGGAAGGTGCTTGCAATCGCTTTGCTGGCGCTGGCTGCCAGCTTTGCGCTGGCCGAGGTCCAGAACAACGGGGTTGCCGTGGCCAATACTGCTCTGCAATCGGGCGAAGCAGACAGAGCGCTCTCGCTGCTGAGTTCGTTGCCTGCTTCTGCGGAGACGCATAATTTGCGGTGCCGGGTTTATTTCACTCTTGAACGCTGGGACGATGCGGCGAATGAATGCGACCAGGCTGTGCGGCTCGACGACCAGAGCGCTACCAATCACCTCTGGCTGGGCCGGACATTGGGAGAGAAGGCCGAAAATGCGACGTGGATCTCGGCATTCAATCTTGCAAAGCGAGCCCGGGCTGAATTCGAGCGGGCGGTCGGCCTCGATCCTCGCGATGGAGAAGCGTTGACCGACCTGGGAGAGTTTTACAGTTCGGCGCCCGGAGTTGTAGGCGGAGGCACGGATAAAGCTCAGACGCTGGTCTCGCCATTGGAAAAGGTTGATCCCGCGCGAGCCCATGTCCTGCTTGGACGTATTGCCGAAAGCCGCAAGGACTATGGCTCAGCGGAGCGCGAATACAAACAGGCGGTGACGACGAGCGAACATCCCGCATTCGGCTGGATGACGCTGGGCAGTTTCTACCGCAAGCGCGAACGCTGGGACGATATGGAAGCCGCCGTGCAGAGCGGGTACAAGGCGGCACAGCGCGATCGGCATGCCGGCGTTGCACTTTATAACGGCGCTTCGATTCTGACGCGTGGCAAACGGAACCCGGTTTTTGCCGCGAAGATGCTTGAAGAGTATCTCGCAGATTATCCGAAGACAGAGGAAGGGCCGGCGTTTGAAGCCTACACGCGGCTTGCCCGGCTCAGGGCTCAGTTGGGCGACAAGAATGGGGCGTGGCAGGCACGAACTGCCGCTCTTGGACTTGCGCATGACTATAAGCCGGCACTGGAGCTGACATTTTGATTCGTTCACAACCACTGACGAATGGCAGCAGACTGCGCATTGCGATGAATTGCGCCAGTATTGCGACCAGGATTGCGGTCAGGATTGTAGCCGGGATCGCGGCCGTGATGATCGGCATACCGGCCCACGCGCACGCGCAGGTTTCATTGGCAACGGTAGTGGACCTGGCCCAGCGCAACAGCACCGGAGTGCGCGCGGCGCAGGCTGACGTGAGCAAAGCGAGTGCGGTCTTTTCAGAGACCAGGGACGCTGTCTTTCCTTCTGTCAACATGATCACTGGTGTGCCGGTTTTTCCCGAGGTCGGCTTCACGGGGTCGCCGCCATCGATCTGGAGCGTGACCGTACAGTCGCTGGTTTTCGGTGTTCCGCAAAAACATTACATTGACGCGGCAGCGATGAGCGTTCGCGCAGGAACCGCCCGCCTGAACGAAACGCGAGAGCAAGTAGCTCTCGATGCTTCGACTGCTTACATCGAATTGGACGTCGTGAACCAGGAACTCGATGCAGTTCACCAGCAGGAGAAATTCTCGGCGCGCCTTGTCGACATCGAACAGCAGCGCGCGGAGGCTGGGGTCGATCCGTTGAGCGACTTGCTGCAGGCGAAACTTGCAGCTGCAGAGGTCAAGCTAAAGCGGATGCATCTTGAAGGACGCGCGGCAGTGTTGGAGAAACAACTCGCGGTTTTAACTGGCCTTCCAGAAGGTTCTATTCGCATTGACCACGCCAGTATTCCAGAGATCCCGCAGGTGCACGGTGAGATCGCTGCCCACGAAATTGCGGGAGTGCACGCATCCGACCTTCTGGCGCGATCCAAAAGCCTGCAGGCCAAGGCCGATAAAGAGATCAATTATCTGCCGCAGCTGACTTTTGTGGCGCAGTACAATCGCAACACTACAATTTTGAACAACGTCAACCACTACTTTGCAAACCCGTTGCCTACGAACAATTTCAGTTCCGGCATCGAAATTCAGGTACCCATTTTCAATATGGGGCAGCGCGCCAAGGCCCGGGAATCCGGGGCAGACGCTTTGAGGGCCCAAGTGGAGTATGAGCAGGCTCAAAAGCAAAACGAGCTTGAGATCATGGACCTTAATGGAAATATTCGGGAGCTCGATACGCAGGCGGAGATTGCGAATCTGAAACAGCAGATCGCGGACGAGCAATTGAAGACGGTGCTGACGCAGTTAGAGTTAGGCAACGGAACCGGATCTGGACCAGGTTCTTCGCCGCAAACAAGCCCGAAAGCAGAGCAACAGGCTCAGATCGATGAGCGGCAAAAGACTGAAGATGCACTGGATGCGGGATTTGAGCTGGCGAAGGCACGTCTCAACCTTTTGCGTGCACTGGGCCATATGGACGACTGGCTGCATGAACTGCATAAGTAATCACCGGAATACACCTTAAAGCCGCGTAAAAATTCGCTGAATGTTAGAATTGAAGGGATGCCTATGCCTTTGAAAACACTCTTCCTCAACCCGCCTTCGTTTGAGAATTTCGACGGTGGCGCAAGCTCGCGCTGGCCCGCAACGCGCGAAATCGAGTCGTACTGGTACCCCGTTTGGCTCACCTACCCGGCAGGACTGCTGGAAGGATCGCGCGTGCTGGATGCGCCGCCGCACCACGTGTCGGCCGACGAGACGATCAAGATTTCGAAGGACTATGAATTCCTCGTCCTGTTCACCTCAACGGTGGGATGGGAGGGCGATCAACGCCTGGCCGAAGCCATCAAAGCGGCGAACCCGTCGATTCGCATTGCCTTTGTGGGACCACCGGTGACCACTGACCCGGATCGTGCATTGAACGAGTGTGCGGTACTGGATTTCATTTGCCGCCGTGAATTCGACTTCTCGGTGGTTGAGTTTGCACAGGGCAAGCCGCTGAACGAGATCCTCGGGATCAGCTACAAGAAGGATGGAAAGATCTTCCACAATCCCGATCGTCCGCAGGTGGAGGATCTGGACGCGATGCCGTGGGCGACGAAGATCTACAAGCGTGACATGGACGTGACCAAGTACAACGTGCCTTTCCTGCTGCATCCGTACATTTCGCTTTACTCAACACGCGGATGCCCGGCGCAGTGTACCTTCTGCCTGTGGCCGCAGACACTGAGCGGACACGCATGGCGCAAGCGGTCGACGGATGACGTTGCGGCGGAACTTAAGTGGGCGCATGAGAACTTTCCGCATGTGAAGGAATTCTTCTTCGACGACGACACGTTCAATATTCAGAAGGGCCGGACGATCGAGCTTTGCGAGAAGCTGAAGCCGCTGGGGATTACGTGGAGCTGCACCTCAAGGGTTACAACAGACCGCGACACGCTGAAGGCGATGAAGGATGCTGGTTGCCGGTTGCTGATCGTTGGATTTGAATCGGGCGATCCGCAGATTCTGAAGAACATCAAGAAGGGTGCGACGGTTGAACGCGCACGTGCCTTTGCGAAGGACTGCAATGATCTCGGACTGGTGATTCACGGCGACTTCATTCTGGGTTTGCCGGGCGAGACGAAAGAGTCGATCCGCAACACGATCAACTTTGCGAAGACGCTTGATTGCGAGACGATCCAGGTTTCGATTGCACATGCATATCCGGGCACGGAGTTTTATGACTACGCCAAGGCCAACGGCTTCATCACGAACGAGAAGATGGAAGACGGTGGCGGACACCAGATGGCGCACATCGAGTATCCAGGGCTACCGGTCGACTACGTGATGGAGATGGTGCACCGCTTCTACGACGAGTACTACTTCCGTCCGAAGGCGGCGTTCCGCGTGGTTTGGAAGGCGATTGTGAATCGCGATGTGCCGCGACTGTATGTTGAGGCCAAGGCGTTCATGAAGCTTCGCGCAGAGCGCAACAAGGCGGTCAAGCAGAAACGCAGTCAGCCTGCAAAACCAACTGCGGCAGTTGGCGCAGGCGCATAACGCGATCCTGCACAGAACCTCGGAGGGCGGCGCGCTGCGTCCGCCCTTCTTCATTTGAGTTCGGCTTGAAGGTTTTCAGAGACTGATGGCGCATATTCGGCCAACGCCGCGGCAGTACATGATCCTGGGGCTGGTTGCGCTGTGCGCACCGCTTGGCGATACGTGTCTTTCGCGAGGCATGACTTCCCTGCCGCCGATTTCGCTGGCGCATCCTTTGTCGCTGATCAGCGCCGTGTTCACGCCGTGGATTGCGGCGGGGATTGCGCTGCTTATCGGATTCTTTGCAAGCTACCTGACGGCGCTCTCGTGGGCGGATTTGACTTACGTGTTGCCGGCGACGGCGTTCGGAAATGTAATTGTGGCGTTGCTGTCGAAGTACTGGCTGCACGAGCCAATTTCGCTGCAACGCTGGGCGGGGATTGTGCTGATCACGGTGGGTGTTGGGTTTGTGGCGCATGGACCATCTTTGACGGAGCGACCAGCAGTGAATGAAGACGCGGTGCGCGCAATCGCAGAGGAGCACGTGCAATGATCGCTCCTGGTTCGGCATCGGGAGTGTGGGCTGCGGTCGGCATGATCGCGGCGATCGTGCTGACTTCGACTACGGGTGAGGTGCTGACAGCGGCTGCGATGAAGTCGATTGGAGATCTCGATGATATTCGCGCTAAGTCGGGGATGAAGGGTGCGATTCGCGCGGTGGTGACGTGCCCGCTGTTTTTTGCCGGAGTGTTCTTTCTGGCGTTGGCGTTCTTTGCGCTGCTGTTTGCGCTGAATCATCTGAATCTAAGCCTGGTGGCACCGGCGTCGGCTTCGCTGACGCTGGTGACGAATGCGATTGCCGGGAAATTCTTTCTACATGAGAACGTGGACGGCCGCCGATGGGCTTCGGCAGTGCTGGTTTGCGTGGGCGTTTATTTTCTGGCGCATTGAACAACAGCAGCCTCTAGCTGCTAGCTCCGATGTTCAGATAGGAGCGAGGACGTCGGACTGGAACTAGTCGGACTGGCCAGGAACCTCATCAGGCCCTTTGGCTTGAGGTCGGGTTCGAGGAATCGGCAGTCTTCGATTTTGCCGGCGCAGAGGGCGTCGGCGGCCAGGTGGCCGGAGCGGACGGCGCTTTCCATTGTTGAGGGCCAGCCGGTCGCGACCCAATCGCCGGCCAGGTAGCAGTTCGGCCATGGCGATGCCGAGGGCGGTCTCAGGCTGTCGATGCCGGGGGGCACGCCGAAGGTGGCGCGGACTTCTTTGATAAGGGCGGCTTTTT
>NZ_JBARMD010000704.1:0-3223 GCF_049802275.1 Occallatibacter sp.
CGCTTAGACACACTCATCAGGTGTCCACCAAAAAGGTAGTGGGCACTTCGACGATCACTCCTCAGCCAAGTCAAGAGGGGAGATCGGGACGCTTACGGACAATTCACAACTGCAGATAAAGAAAGCCCTGCAATGAAGCGAGGAAAGGCTCCAATGTCCGAAACCAGACAACTTTGGATTAGCAATTCTCTCTCTCCCGCCGTCCCGGCGAGTTCTCAATCACCGTTTGCCAGCACATCCAATGTGCCCTGAATAGTCAATTAAAGGACACCACTCGGGACACTTGAAAACCATGCATTCGGTTCCCTCTGGAGGGGTTGGATAGATTCGTCTTTTCCCGAGGCCGATTCATGCCAATTTATGCCATTTTCTATTTAGGGTCCCTACGGTTTCACCCTCGGTCCTAACGACGTTCAGTTCCTTATCGGACGGCGTGGCAACTGATGGTGTCAGTTTCTCGCTTGCAAATCCATCTCAGAGTTTCCCCCTTGTTTCCGGTTATCTTCCCGTAAAACCCGACAGAAAAGGACCTTGGCATCTGCTCCGTTGTTGCCGAGGAAGTCTGCGATTCGACTGGATTTGGGCAAAACAGAACATCGGCGCGGCCATCCGTCTGACAGGGTCGGTATTCGCCTAGAATCCAGTCCCCTCTCATGTGCACGTCAATCACGCGAGTTTGTTCAATCCATCCATTGCGTTTTAAATATCTCCACCCATACCAACCGAGCCAGATTGCCAAACCTATCGCAAATAGGAATCCGGCACCTATCGCCAAGCTCTTGTGCTCAGAAGAAGCAGAGTACTGACTAGGGTCTGACTCTGCTACGTCTCTTTCTTCAAATTCTGCCATGATTGATCTTCTGACTGTTTAAAACAAATCGGCAACGCTCTCGGAGTTGATTCTAGAACTATTCCCGCCGTATCGCCTGCAGAAGATACATGATCCGCCAGACTTCATGCAGAGCGTCGGTGGATTCGGCCCCGTCCCGCCTTATCTCGACTGTCGGCCACTGTTGCGAGTAGCGGGAGATTTGTGCCATCTGTGACAGTGACCTTCCAACAAAGCCAGATCGCGTAAGTGAGCAATATTGGACAGACGCATCGCGCAGACTTGGGTATTCTGCCGCCCAAGTGAGCCCCCACAAAAGCAGAAGGAGGTCCTCCATGGCCGCTTTGCTAAGGCCTCATTTTCCACACCGAAAAAATGATGACGGCAGTTTCGACTCAATCTGCTCCGTCTGTTATGCAACCGTGGCCTCCGCCGACAACGAATCTGAGCTACCACCTCACGAGTCGATGCACAAGTGCGACCCCGTAAGGATGTATCAGGCCAGTCAAGGCCGCTCGCTATCCGGGCTATGGGCGGATTAGCGCTATGATTCACATCGCACTCCCAGTTGCCTACGGCTGTTCCTGGCGTGGCTCGGATTGAATGTTCCTCTTGTTCATCGTGCTAGGCGTGGGCGGTTCATCAGCCCATCAGGCTCGCCCGCCGAAGAAGCCCAAGAAATCCTCGACAGGGTCGATGCGTATTCTGCGACAGACGGACGAACTATAGCTGTTTGACTGCGCAGCACGCTGGCGGATCGTCAATTTGAAGTGAGATGTTCAAAATTGAACGGATTCACCGGGCCGGGCGCGGGTATCTTGTCTCATGGTCAACCTAATTCAGATTCGAGCCGTGGAGCAAGACGGGGAAGATGGAATCATTGTGGCATTCTCGGACGGAACGTCTGCCGGGTATGTAGTGGAAGAACTACTGCACATGAGGCCGAAGAGGAAATGGGATGCGCGGCCCGAGTTAACCAATCCAAAATCGATTACGGCTCCATCTGCACCAGTTCCTGAACCGTCCAAACGGGATTCGCGGGGACTCCGAGTATGAAAAGGACACAGTGGAGAGACCCCAACCGATTTTCTCGAATCCTGGAAGCGCGTCGAGCTGAAGTCGGTCGGAAGCGCCTTCATGTCGAGGTTGTTTCGATTGTGGCGATCCCCCAACCAGAACTGAGGAACGCAATGCTGTCTCGGCCACGGAGACCCAAAGGAGTGCCTAAAGACCGACGAGCGTCAAGCTGATCCACTATCAACATGAGCAAGATCATGTATGCGATATGGTCTTTCCTGATTACGCCGTCGATCTCAGCGTGCGCCGAGCCGACAATCTTCGGAGGATTCCGTCGAGCAGTCGTGATTATGGCCGAGAAATACCCAAAGAACGCTGAAAAGTTCTTTGTCCGCTATCCGACATAAGATCTATAATCATTGCAGTTCACTCCCGACATACTCGGAATGAGGCGTTGGTGACAGTTCTGTTGGTTCGTTGCCGTGCGAAGTAGCATCGCCGAAAGATGGCAGAGATGGTTCTTCCTGCTCCCCATGTATTCGATTCAGCAGCCTTTCTGGCCCGCGCAGGGCTTGGTCGGAGAATAGTTCGTCTGCAACCAAAAGAGTTCTTCTTTTCTCAGGGCGATCCCGCCGATTCCGTCTTCTATCTTCAAAAAGGTCGCGCAAGAGTCTCCATCGTTTCCAGAGTCGGTAAGGAAGCCACCATTGCGCTCCTGGCCCCGCACGCCTTCGTGGGAGAAGAAGCACTCGCAGCGATACCTGGGCTGCGTCTGGCATCCGCCGCTGCCATCACCGCCTGTACGGCTCTCAAGATCAAACGAGAAGAGATGATCCGGGTCATGCACGAAGAGCATGAGTTCTCGGACCTGTTCATGAAATTCCTATTGGAGCGCAGCATGCGGATTCAGGCCGATCTGGTCGATCAGCTCTTTAACGACAGTGAAAGGCGTTTAGCCAGGATTCTTTTGCTCATGGCCGAATTCGGCGAGCAGGGCGATCCGGAAGCACTGATTCCCAACATTTCACAGGAGACCCTCGCGGAAATGATCGGCACAACACGGTCCCGAGTTAGCTTCTTCATGAATCGCTTTCGCAGGCTCGGCTTCATTGAATACAACGGGCGCATTCGGGTGCATAAATCCCTGATTAACGTGATTCTGCATGATCCAATCCCTGCGGATGATGCCACCCAGAATTCACGCCTGAGTCTAATTGCCACGTAGGCCTCCGGCTACGCCCCCGTCATCTCCTAACTGGAGAAAAGGCTGCCACGCGGCATGGCATCCCACATGGTGTCGAAACCAGAGCATCTCAGGGAAAAGTGCCTAACCAATCCTCCGGCACATGCAGCGGAGGATTGTGTGCTGCTAATGGC
>NZ_JBARMD010000705.1:0-5171 GCF_049802275.1 Occallatibacter sp.
GAACACCAAGTGTCGTCTTCATCGTAAAGGCGTAGCTCATAGAATTCCTGATCATGCAGAGAAACGCCATGCTCGTCGGCCCTTGAGAATACTTCTTGCATCCGATCATTATGGCGATCGTGGACAGCGGCCCTGTGCCGAAGGGCACAAGAGAATCCACAGTAGACATTCGCCCTTTGTTCGCCTATCCTTACTACGTCATGGCCTTCGGAATGCAGGGTCGCAAGCTCTTCGTCGTCGCATGCAAACGATGCCGACTAGATATTCCCGCAGGGGTACCTGAGTTCCCGTTCCAATCAATCGTCGTCACTTGCCCTCTCTGCGGAGAACAGCGACGGTATCTTCCCTCGGAGGTCCTGCTTGGCAGACCCAATCATCAGGTCGCGAAACAAGTCAAAGCTGAGGCGCATTGATGGGCGAAATGCACAGAGCCATCTCACGAGAGGAACAGGATCGAAGGAAGCAAGATCGCTTTGCATCCACGCTGGTTATCGCGGCTTCGATTATTGCGGCTGTTCGGCTGGCACGCGACGACATCGCCAGGCCATCGCCGCATCTCACTTCGGTTGTCGCAGATAGTGTTCAACTGGCGAGAACGATCCTCAATAAAATCGTCGGGTAATCTGTATAACATGTGCGGGCGATACGTAAGACGAGCGGATAAGCAACGCATCTCGGAGTGGATGCAGACACATAACAGCGATGTTTTCGACGACTCCGATCTCGCTCCCTCCTACAATGTTGCTCCACAGAGTCTCCAGCCAGTTGTGCGTCTCAGTCCGGAGACGGGTGAGCGTGAATTGACCGTCATGCGATGGGGCCTCGTTCCGTTCTGGTCAAAGGACGGAAAAGCATCCTTCAGCACCATCAACGCCAAGTCCGAGACCGTTGCAACGAGCGCTGCCTTCCGCGAGGCATGGAAGCAGAGACGTTGTCTTGTGCCTGCCGATGTGTTTTACGAGTGGCAGAAGGTTGATGAGAAAAACAAACAGCCATTCGCGATCACCGTGAAGGACGACGCAATGTTCGCATTCGCCGGTCTGTGGGAGTCATGGAAGGACAGAGGGACAGGACAGAAGCTGAGAACGTTCACGATCCTCACGACAGACCCGAATGAGCTGATGCAGCCAATACACAACCGAATGCCCGTAATCCTTCATCGGAGGGATTACGAGCGATGGCTGACGCCAACTGATCCGGCTCATCTCCCCTTAGATTTACTAAAACCCTACCCAGCAGGGGAGATGGAGGCATGGAAGGTTGGTAGAGCCGTCGGAAATACCAAGAACAACGATCCGAGCCTCATCGAGCCTCTGGAGATCGACGAACAGTGTTCCTCGCTGCCTCTTTTTGAATGAAGCGCATTGATCGCCACGACGAAATTTGCTTCACCCCGCCGATGGAGTGTCTGTCCGTCAGCAGGCTTCCGGATGGTACTGGCTGGACGAGGCAAGCCAAACCTGAGGCGCATTGATGGTCGAGATTCAGAAGAGTGACAGCGCCAGTGGGATTTGTGTGGTTCGGTTCTCTGCATTGCTCGGCACCGAAAACGGACCGAATGGTCACTAGCTGGCGAATCTGGCCTTTTTCAACGCCACGGGGGATAGCTCGGTCCGTGCTATTGCCATGCCTACTCTCTTTGCAGGAAGTCGAGCAAAAGCTGAATCGCGTAGCTTCTCTCTGCCATTTCCTTTCGGCGGTCAGCGCCATTATCGAGCGATGCGGCCTGGAGGCGGCAAAGCTCCAATTGCGCTCTTAGAGTTTGAATCGTCCTATCGCGAGTGATTGGGTCCATCGCTCACCTCGCAAGCGATTCGCGCCGGGCCATTTGCGTTGCCCGCTGATAGTCAAGGTGCACACCTGCAGTCTGAAGAATTCTCACACCAATATCGACTAATAGTTAGGTATGCAAACCCTGACAGACTTGACCATGCTAATCAGGCCGTCCCGTGTAGTGCTGCACATGATGGACTTCGGCATGATCCTCAAGAGATTCCAAATGCGTAGTGATCTCTGCTGGCACCTCCAAGTCAATCGTCAGGCGCTCTTCGAGCATTGTCGCTTGCCGGTGTGCTTCGCCCACTGCCATGGTGTGCGGAAACAATAGGTGAACCTCGATGATCTGTCGATAGCCTGTTGTACGGAAGCGCACGCCGTGGTAGTGGAGCCCCAGCTCCTTGCAAATAACATCGAGCTGATTGCGAATTTGGTGACCGATCTTGGGATCAGAGTAGTCAAGCAATCCCTTCATCGAATGCCACATCAAGCGACCGCCCGACCACAGGATGTTTGCCGCAACAGCAAAAGCGACCAGCGGATCGAACGGCTTCCATCCGCTTATCATTACCAGCCCCAAGCCCGCAACGACGCCAAAGCTGGTCCAACTATCCGTCAGGACATGCTTTCCGTCCGCCTCCAATATCAGCGAGTGATTCCGTCTACCCATCCGCACCAGGTACCAGCCCAGAAAGGCGTTCACCGCCCCGGCGACTAAGACCAGAGCCACCCCGCTTCCCAGGTTATCCAAGGTCAGGCCGTGTCTCCACTTTTGAGTCGTGGTAACGATTATGCTTCCGGCCGCGAGCACGATCATTGCGCCTTCAAAACCGGCGGAGAAAAAGGTGATTCGCTCGAATCCATAGTGGAATTGTGGAACAGCCGGTCGCGTGCTCAGCCAGAGGCTGAACACAGCAAACGCGACGGCTACCACATGTACGACCGACTCCGCCGCATCGGAAAAGATGGCCGAAGAACCTGTAAACAGGTAGGCGGCGACTTTGCCGACCAGCATTAGCACTCCGACGAACAACGACAGCCGCATAGCAAAACGAGCATCGCGATGCTGCTGTTCGATTTTCCGCAATGGAACTTGATCGGGCAAAACCGTCATGCTGACCTACCATTTAAGAAGCCTGCTAGACCTCGAAGCCAGTCTACGCCTGGGCCAACATTCCATCGTCCTGCGGTATTCCAGGGAGGAGCAGAATCCGAATCATCAGGTCGGTAACTCGCTCGGAATCCAGTGCCGAAGAACTTTCCTTCGTTCAAAAGCTATGCCCCAAGGTTGAGACTCTCTGACAGGCACTTTAGTTCGCGGCAATTACCACCACGGTTGCGTCATCCTGGAAATGGTCTCCGCAGAAAGCGGAAACATGAGCGAGCAATCGGCTGTTAAGTTCGCCGGCTGAGCGGCTGGAGTTTGTTCGCGCAAACTCTGCAACATTTGCTTCGCCAAACTCCTGCTCATCCGGCCCTGATGCTTCCGTGATTCCATCCGTGAAGAGCAATAAGCGGTCTCCGGGCCACAACTCGATCGTCGCATCCTCATAGGTCCACGACGGAAAAACGCCCAGGACAGCGCCGCCCTCTTCGAGCAGCCGGGTCCGGCCGCGAGAGACGAGAACCGGGTAAGGATTTCCTGCATTGCAGTATTGCAGGGTTCGTGCATTGCCATCGAGCACTGCATAGAAAAACGTGACGAACTTCCCGATGGCAATGTTTTCATAAAGCAGCGTGTTCACCTTCCCGCATAGCCATGCCGCACTCTCGGATTCACTCGCATAGGCGTGAACGGCAGCCTGCACATTGGCCATCAACAGAGCGGCCGACACTCCTTTGCCGACAACGTCCGCTACGCAAATGCCCAGTTTATGTCCGCCCAGCTTGAAGACGTCATAGTAGTCACCGCTGACAGCGCGAGCCGGACGCCAGATTCCCGCAACCTCGAATCCGGGCAGTTGGGGAATCTCCTTCGGGAGGAGCGATTGCTGTATCTCCCGTGCGCGTTGCAATTCCTGCTCTTGCATTTCAAGCTGCGCCGTACCGAGATCCACCGAGCGCTGCAGCTCGATATTGCGCCGCTCAAGCTTCTCTTTTGTGGTCTGATAAAGAAAAATCAGCACACTGGCAACAAATGTGATCAGTACTGGGAATTTCCATCCCGTTCGGAGCAGGTGCTCCAACGTTTGCGGTGAGGGTGGCGCAAGCAACCAAACGACTACCGACGAGAAGACGTAAACAGGGATAAGGAGAACGAGCAGGATAGCGAGAAAGAACAACCAGTTGTAAGGAAACGGCTTCTGCGAATAGAACCGGTGCGATCTCTCAGTTACAGGCACCACAATGTTTCCGATCACAATCGAATAGACCAAGATGGTGAGTGGATTAATCTCCTGTCCAATGGCCCAGAAGACGGCTCCGGCGATCGCGGAGATCGCGATGTAAACGATTTGCTGTCTCAGGAAACGTACCAGAGAAGACAAGGTTACCCGCATGCGGACACGCTTTCAGAACCTCGCGGGGATACCAGAAAATCTTACACTGAAAGCGAAAGCCCGCCGGATTGATCGTCGAAGTCAATGGTCCCGCGATATTCGTTGCACACCTGGCATCTCACGAGGCCGGGAGGAACGCGCCCCGCTTCGTCGTCGATCTCCTTCGGCCTGATGCCTCTCTGCCACCTTGCGGCCTCCGGGTTGTCGAAGTAACAATTCGACTGCATCTTCCGCCAGCGAGTCGATCTCGAAAACGCGAAGGGCCACCTTCCAGTTGGCGGGGAACTCCTCCTCGGTCAACCGCGACAAGGCATAGGAGGCGTGGTGACCGTCGAAACGGTACTCTTCGCCGGTATCTTTCGCAATGGCCGTGGTCCACATCAGTTGAAACGGGGTTCCTTCTCTGGCGAGGGCGGCGAAGTGGGCTACGCGCTCGCGCTTGAGTTCACGCTCTCCCGGCACACCCGGCATGGTTGCGAATTTGACGGCAAGCTCTTTGGTTAGGGGAACCAAGTCAATCGATTTCAGGTCGATCATGTCTCAACCATTTCTCCGCCCGGTACTGTGGTTCCGGGTTGCTGGTTTCGCATCTCCCACTGCACATTTTCTGCGCATGGACTGCGCCTCAATTCTGCGGCGAATCCGGAATTTTTTCAATGAGCTGAAGCTGTGCCTTCGTTCTGGGTGGGTGATGAGGAACGGGCGAAGACGTTATTGCCTGCGCGGCGGGCGTCGCGGCTCTCACCGGCATTTGTGCGCGGCTCGCAGTCACGCTCTCGGTCTTGCAACTCACGTTGTTCCTGGTTTTGGTTTGGTTACCCATCGTGGCGACAGGCACCAAGGATTCCTTCCAGTGGAGCGAGACTATCCTTAATGTGGCGCTGCTGGGGGCTGGAT
>NZ_JBARMD010000706.1:0-11974 GCF_049802275.1 Occallatibacter sp.
CAGTGGAAGCTTATCCGGCGTGGCTGCTCGGAACCCGGTCCAAACGCGCACCGCATTCAACGAACCAATAGACGGCATATAGACGGCAGCTCGCTGCAGCATTGCACTCAAGACCCTCTGGTTAATATTTGAAGTCTCATCGCCGTACTGACGCGAAGAGCCAATCAGAATCTGGCCTGTCTTTCGCGGCTGAACGTTAAATGCCACGGAGTCGGATGCAATGGAATGGGCGCTCTTCAGATATCCAAGCTCAACCAGCTGATGGCGCACATAGCCCGGATAGCGATCGGTGATCACCAGGTGCCCCTTGCGTTTCTTGATTGGAATTTCGCCGCCGAGTTCTGGCGCCCACGCTCCGGTTGCATTGATCGCGTAGGGAGCGGCCAATTCCTGCCCGTCATCGAGCAACACTCGTCCATCCCGCATCTCAATCGCATTGCTTCCAGGCAGCAGAGCAACGCCGAGCTCCTTAGCTAGCTCAATAAGGTGGAGCGCAGCCGTTGGAGGATAGATGACAGCGTCCTCAGGAACAAGCAGAGCGCCGACAAGTCCTGTCCCGATGTTCGGCTCCATTTCCGCAAGTTCATCCGCCGTCAGAAGGCGCCCAGGAACGTTGCGCTCGCGGTAGTACTTCAGCTTCCTCTCCGCTTCCGCCATTTCTTCGTCATCAGCGGCCAGCCAGAGTGTCCCCGGCGTCTCATATTCAACATTGGCAGGGAGCTTGCGTGCAAGTTCAGACCATAACAGCTGCGAGTACCGGGTTAGCACAAACTGCGCCTCGGAATCGTCCATGACAACGATGTGGCCCATGCCGGCCGCCGTAGCGCCTCCGCCGATAACATCGCGCTCCATCAGCGCAACGCGCATTCCCGCTTGTGCACAGGCCAACGCCGTGGCAGCTCCAACAATACCTCCACCAACGATTACAGCATCGAAGGAGGGCTGCATTATGAGCCGATTCCGGCGCGGAATGGGTCTTTCAAATCGAAGACGAGTGTACTTTCCGCCGTCACAAACGCTGAACCGGTGATGGAAGGAATGACTGCTCCCTTCTCGAGACGAACGCGCCCCTCAAACACCGTGCCAAGTATTCCTTCCTGACGCCAGGCATCGCCCGGCGCAAGTTTTCCAGCGGCAACAAGGCAGGCCATCTTCGCGCTTGTGCCGGTTCCGCAGGGCGAGCGGTCGTAGGCCTTCCCGGGACAAAGTACAAAATTGCGACTGTGGTTCGCAGGGTCGTGCGGTGGAGTGAAGAGCTCGATATGGTCGATCTCTGCCCCATTGGCGCCGGTAATTCCGCTCGCCTTGAGTTGAGTGCGAATGCTCCACGTGAGTTCCGTCAGTGCATCAACGTTTGCCAATTCGAGCGGCAGGCCATGATGTTCAACCAGAAAAAACCAATTACCACCCCAGGCTATATCTCCTGTTACGGTTCCAACTTCGGGCACATTCACCTTTGCTGCCGCTGCGTAGCGATATGCCGGAACATTCTCGATGCTGACGTCATTCGATGAGTGGAGGTCGATTCTCACTTTGCCAACCGGCGTTTGCAGAACGTGAATGCCTGGCTGAACTCGCCCCATATGTGCCAGGGTGGCTGCGACACCGATGGTGCCGTGGCCGCACATTCCGAGATAACCAACGTTGTTGAAGAAGACCACGGCGGCAACACAATCTGAAGAATCCGGCTCCAACAGCCATGCACCCACAACTACATCGGAGCCGCGCGGCTCGCATAGAATGGCGCGGCGCGTCCAATCGTGGTGGCTCTTCAACCGCGCCATGCGTTCCTGCAACGATCCCTTGCCAAGGTCGGGTCCACCCGAGAGAATGCAGCGCGTCGGCTCGCCCGCGGTATGCGAGTCTATCACTTCGATTTTCCGGGAAAGGGCCGGCTCGCCGTTCATGGGTTCCTTCAATGAGATTTGTGTGCTTCTTGCGCAGTATACAAAATGAATTACAATCAACGTCTCTCGGGACTTCGATGCACGGATCGATCTCCGCACAAAGCGCAAATCCGACCATCCCTCTCACAATTAATGGGAGCACGGTGCGTGTAGCGCAAGGCACCAGCGTTGCAGCGGCGCTCTTGCAAGCAGGTGTCGCCGCGCACACCTCGGTCTCGGGAGAGCCGCGAACTCCTCTCTGCGCCATGGGCATCTGCATGGAGTGTTGCGCCACGGTCAACGGTGTTCAACATGTGCGCACCTGCCAGCTTGTTGTGCAGCCGGGAATGGAAGTGGTGACCGGATGACCGGCTTCGATGTAGTTGTAATCGGCGCCGGGCCTGCCGGCATGGCAGCGGCTACAGCGGCCGCCCAGCACAGCGCCGCAGTTTGTCTTGTCGACGACAACGCAGCATGTGGTGGACAGATCTGGCGCGGAGAGGAGGGGCGAGAGAATCAGCATTCGTCCACTGGCAGGTTCGCTCAACTGCGAAAAGCCCTGGAGAGCGGACGGGTTGCATTGCGCTGCGGGGCTTACGTCGTAGCATTCCCATCGTCGGATTGGTTGCGTCTAGAGACTTCCGGCGGATTTGAAGATATCGGTTACCGGCGACTGATCCTGGCCACCGGAGCGCGGGAGCGTTTTCTGCCATTCCCCGGCTGGACATTGCAGGGCGTAATGGGAGCGGGCGGGCTTCAGGCGATGGTGAAGGCGGGCCTGCCCATCCATGGCAAGCGGGTGGTGCTTTCGGGCAGCGGCCCTCTGCTGCTGGCCGTTGCTGCCAATCTTGCGAGAAACGGCGCACGCGTCCTCGGCATCTTTGAGCAAGCCGCACTCGCGCAAATCGCAAAATTCGGCGTTCAACTTCTCGGCCATCCCGGCAAATTGCGCGAGGGCGCACGTCTTCGTGCTGCAACACGCTACGCACCGTATCGAACGGGTTCGTGGGTTGTCGCGGCTCATGGTGATCATTCGCTGCACTCAGTAACCGTTTCACTCAATCCGACCGTACGCACCATCGACTGCGATTATCTTGGTTGCGGATTCCACCTCGTTCCGAACCTCGAGCTGCCGCGCCTGCTGCAGTGTCAGATTCAATCCGGCTACGTGTGCGTGAATGAATCGCAGGAAACATCCGTCAATGGCGTATATTGCGTCGGCGAACCTACCGGCGTCGGCGGTCTGGAAAAGGCATTGTGCGAAGGTGAAATCGCAGGCCTGGCATCCACCGGACGTCCAATCGCCCATCTCTCAAAACGGCGCGATCGATATGTGCGATTTGCAAAGCAGCTTGATGCGGCATTCAAGCTCAGGCCCGAGCTGAACCAGCTCACCACCCAGGACACTTTTGTTTGCCGCTGCGAAGATGTGCCCAGGCACGCTCTGGAATCCATGCATTCATGGCGCGAAGCCAAGCTCCATACTCGTTGCGGCATGGGACCGTGTCAGGGGCGCATTTGTGGCCCGGCTACGGAATTCCTGTTTGGATGGAGCTCCGCGCACCCTCGACCGCCTGTGTTTCCGGCTCGCGTATCCACCCTTGCCGCTCCAGCCGACCACACGCGCCTGAATGCTTGAAATAAGAAAATCAGCTCAACCAGCCATCGCCGCATTCACTGAAAGAGCAAATCCTCTGGCGGATCGACCATTGGATCGCGGAAATTCGCCAACCCGACTCCCACCAGCCGGAATCTCTGTCCCGGTTCCATCCGTACTTTCTCTCTGAGCGCAAGAGCGATGTTGGTGAGTTCGTCGCATGAGGCAACGGGCGAGGCTGGCGTTTGGCTTCGGCTAAGAACGCTGAACTCTGCCGTCTTCAACTTCAAGACGATGGTGCGAGCCGTCCTCGACTCCTTGCGCGATGCCTGCCACACTTTCTCTGCGAGTCGCTTGATAATCTCGTCGGTTTCATTCAGCAGGATATCGGATTCGAATGTATCCTCCGCCGAGATCGATTGCGTTGGCCGATTGGGTTCGACCGGGTTGTTGTCTACGCCCAGTGCCAATTCGTGTAGACGCACGCCATATCGCCCGAATCGATCCTGGAGAATTGCGATATCAACTTTGCGAATGTCCCCCACTGTTCGCACTCCGATTTCCGCGAGCCTCTTTGCCGTGACCTTGCCCACGCCGGGCAACCGATCTACAGCAAGTGGTGTAAGAAATGCGATCGCCTCCTGCGGCTTGATCACAAACAACCCGTCGGGCTTTCGCCAGTCAGAGGCGATCTTCGCCAGAAATTTGTTCGGCGCCACTCCGGCAGAGGCAGTCAGATTAACGTCCTGTCGAATCTGCTCGCGGATCATTTGAGCAACCTGCGTCGCACTTGAAAGACCGGTCCTGTTCTCTGTGACATCGAGGTAAGCCTCGTCCAGCGAGAGCGGCTCCACCAGGGCAGTGTGGCGCAGAAATATCTCGCGCACACTCTTGGATACTGCCCGATAGCGAGGAAAATCAGGAGGGACAAAGACCGCGTGCGGGCACAATCGTTCGGCCTGCACAGCCGGCATCGCAGACCGGATACCAAATTTCCGCGCTTCATACGATGCGGCGCAAACCACGGATCGCTTTCCGCGCCAGGCTACGACGACAGGCACGCCTCGCAGCTTCTCATCGTCGCGCTGCTCGACGGATGCGTAGAACGCATCCATGTCCACGTGAATGATTTTGCGCGCTTCCATGCGACTGACTTGTTCTCGTGATTCTGCGAGCAGGCTCGCCGCACGGCATTAGCGTTCCGAAGCCGGCCGGGCGACCGCGTACAGCTTTACATGATAGATCCGCATCTGGTGAGGATCCATCGAAAGCTGACGGCCCTGGTTGCTCTGGTCTCCGTTCAGCCGTCGCTGCGTCATCCAGTCCCCATTTGCGGTACGGCTCACTTCTTCAATGCTCGCGATGCCGCTGAGCTTGCTGTCTGTGTCTGGATCCCGCGCAAATGACTTAGTCTCCCGTGTTTCAGTTTGCATGTTCAAACAGACTCAGTGGAATGGCATTGCCCATAGCCTTATATCCGGCGGGGGATGGATGCAGGTGATCGCCGCAATCATACGCCGGTAAAAGCTGATCCGGATGCTGCGGATCACGAACTATGCTGTCGAAATCAATCACCGCATCGAAATTTCCGTTGGCGCGAATCCAGCGGTTCACAGCCTGCCTGTCCGCTTCGCTCAGCGGCCCGGGATGGTAGTAGCTTGAACCCACATAAGGCGTGATCGTCGCCCCAAACACGCGCAACCCATGCGCATGTGCGCGCACAATGATCTGCTGATACGCCGCAATCACTCGATGAACGAGCGCCACGTGCTGTGCCGCAGACACTTCGCCATCCCGCGCCAAGCCGCCCAAATCGTTAACGCCCTCGAACACGATCACCCAGCGAACGCCAGTCGGGGCAAGTACGTCGCGATCGAAGCGCGCCAATGCATTCGGCCCGAGTCCGTCCGTCAGCAGATGATTGCCACCGATGCCTTGGTTCGATACGCCGATATTGCGCGATATTGCCGAGCCCTGCAGCCTGCTCGCCAGTACATCCGTCCAGCGATCGTTTCCATTCGTGGTTGCACCATGTCCGTCGGTGATGGAATCGCCCAGGACAACCACCGCTGCAGCACCTGCTGAAGCCTGCACATCAATCTCAGAGACTTGGTACCAGTGATCCACTTGCTTTGGCTCATGTAGTGCGGCTGCACTCACCTGGTCGCCATGCACGTAATACGATGTCGCCCGAGACCCCGGATGCCCTGTCTCCCGCGCGGGTGGCGACTGCAAATGGAACGTAATCGCGAGATCAGAAAGCGGCGTCACGGCGTAATCCAGGGAATCCGAGACTACCTCCGCTCCAGGCGGAATCACGGCTTCTGGACTACCTGCAAAGCTCAGCGGTCGATCGCTAGCCGGATCGATTCCGGACGTCGCCGGTGAAACGGGCCGGCCGATGTGCACGGACGAAATATGGAGCGCTTCCGTTCCGAACGCATTCGAAAGATGCACGCGCAGCGCGGATCCCCCTGCCGACAAATGAAAAACCTGCCGCACCGTCGCATCGGTGAGGTCGTCCGCAGATAGCGCATTCTGCGGTTCCGGTATTTGCTGCGAAGCTCCCCAACTCGCCACCCAAACCGGCGTCATCGCTGCATGTTGAGCCTGCGACCAGGCTGCCAGGCAATTCAGAAGCGCGATTGATAAGAGAAACGCAAAGAAAGCTAGTTTTCGTTTGATGGCGGAACGTTTAATATGGACCCCCAACTGAATCTTCGCGAAAAACGTTCAAAGCATAACATCAGGGAGCAGCTTCTTGACCAACATCAAGTATTCTTCTGTACCTCTTTTTCTCCTGGTTGCAATTTGCGCAATCAGTTCCAGTTTCGCAATTGCTCAAAGTCAGGCTCCGCAGCCGGGCCCGTATACATCCGAGCAAGACCAGCAGAACATGATGGGTCAGCTTGGCATCAAGGCCCTGCGCCCTGGCCCGAGCGGCGATGAAAAAGCGCCGAACCACGCCAACTACGATGAGTCGAAGGCCAATCCATACCCTAATCTGCCTGACCCACTAACCATGAACGACGGTCAGAAAGTAACGACATCCGCAATGTGGTGGGACAAACGCCGCCCCGAAATCGTCGAGATGTTCTCGAAGTACGTTTACGGCCGAGTTCCAAGCAACGTCCCCAAGGTGAAGTGGACAGTCAACACCGTTGACCACGAGATGCTCGGCTTCACGCCGGTTATCGCCAAAGATATTGAGGGTGTTGTCGATAATTCCTCGTACCCAACAATCGACGTTCACATTCACATGATGCTGGTATTGCCGGCTCGCGCCAAAGGCCCGGCTCCGGTGCTGATGATGTTTGGCCGCGCCGCTTTCCCAAATCCCAACGAACCCTCCGCCGGCGATCTCGACAAGGTCAACAAGGCGTGGCAGTCTCTGCTCATCCAGCAGGATCCGTCGCTGAAGCAGGTCTTCGAGCAGCATCCGGCATGGCAGCTTGTGAAGGCCACTCCGTTCCAATTCCCGCAGTTGAATGAAGATGGAGGCCTGCCGAACACATGGCAACTTGTCGCGGCAGGCTGGGGGTTCGTGCTTTTCGATCCAGCCAGTGTTCAGGCCGATGACGGCGGAGGCCTGACGCGGGGAATTATCGGCCTCGTGAATAAGGGACAGCCGCGCAAGCCCGAAGACTGGGGCGCGTTGCGCGCGTGGGCTTGGGGAGCCGGTCGCGGTCTGGACTATCTGGGGATCGATCCCGCAGTCGATGCGAAGCATGTTGGCATTGAAGGCGTCTCTCGCTATGGCAAGGCTGCGCTCGTCACCATGGCATTCGATCAGCGATTCGCCATCGTGCTCGTTGGGTCGTCGGGCAAGGGGGGCGCCACCTTGCTTCGCCGAAACTTCGGCGAAGCAGTCGAGAGCCTTACCGGTGGTGAGTATTACTGGATGGCCGGCAACTTCATGAAGTACGGGGCTTCCGAAGCCTCATTTGGAAGCATGACCCCTGCAGATATTCCCGTCGATTCGAATGAACTGATTGCACTTTGCGCGCCCCGATTGACCTTCATCAGCTACGGAATCCCGGCGAAGGGCGACGCCAACTGGCTCGATCACAAAGGCAGCTTTATGGCGGCAGTGGATGCAAGCCGAGTGTTCGTATTACTTGGCGCCCAGGGTCTCGCAGTCGAAGGCGATTACCATACGGCGCAGATGCCTCCGGTCAATACCGATCTACTTGACGGCCAGCTTGCCTGGCGCCAGCACGATGGAGGTCACACCGACGCGCCGAACATGAAATATTTCATCGAGTGGGCAGACAAGTTCATCGGCCATACGCCCTGACTGTGATCTGCGATTGAGGCATCATTCGACAGCGCGGTCCCACCCTGCAGAAGACTACTGCGGAAGCACTTCGAGGCCAACAACGGTTGCATATCCCTTGACCGGCTCAAACGTCAGGAGCAGTTTCCCCTGGGCATTCGGCTCGAGCCCGCTGAATTTCCGGGTTACGCCATCCGTCTCGCGCGCTTCTTTCGTGAGGTCGAAATTCTGCAGCAGCACCTTGCCGTTGCAGAACACGTTGAAGACGTGCTCCATCTCTTTCCCTTTGCTCTGGGAGTTCAACAGCTCTCCTGGACTGTCATGGCGTGCCGCGAAATAGAGCGTCAGCACATATCTTCCCGGTGTCACAGGAATTGCATAGGAAAAGTTGCCCCATCGCTCAGATTCGAATAACTCCGGATCATCGGTTCCTGTAACCGTCGCGGAATATGTAGTGAGTTGTCCCCCTTCGAAGTAGTTATCCGGACTCCACCAGTGGCTGTCATTGGAGTAGTATGGCGTTTGCCTCGCCAGAATGCGCACCGGACGCATGTGGCCTTGAAACCCAGGCAGGATTTCGATTGCCGAAAGCGTCGCCTGCTTCCCCTCTTCCCCGGCAAACTCCAGGTGAAGCAAGCCGTCTGACGCCGCCGTTATACCTGAAAAAACCTTGGTATCGGCCGCCAGGCTCCCTCCGGCATCCGCCACGATATCGAAATCGCTGAGAAGTGTCTTGCCATTCGCACGAATCGTCATGATCCGGCTGCCCTCACCGCCAGCTCCCCCCGATTCAGGACCGAATACCGTCTCAGCAAAGTGAAGGCGCAGTTCGTAGATCCCTTTCGGAAGCGGAATGTCGTACCGGAACTCTCCTTGCCGGCTGCTGCGATAGAACCATGGATCCTGTGTGCGTGCGACGTGTGGAATCGAGCTTCGTATTGCCGCGCCTCCCGTAAACCCGTAATCCGCGCTCCAAAGCTTTCCGGCATGATCCACGAGACTTCTGCTGCTGCCGGCCAGAATTCGAATCTCGTGCCCCACTGGCGGTCCAATAAGCGAATCGGGCCCCTGGCTCTGGATTTCGATTGCCGTCGCCACCGGTGGCGAAACGTTCTGCCTGCGAATCCGCATCCATGAATAAACAAGTCCGTAGCTTAAAACAAGCAGGCCGATGATACTCGCGACCCACCAGCGATATGCCTCCCAGCGCTTTTTTTGCTGGCTCGCCGTCTTCGCGGATAAGTCCGCATTTTCGCCGGCACCCTGTACCCTCGGAGCCTGAACAGGGCTTTCGACTGCGGGAGTGCGCACACGTGCCTCGAAGCGTGGCACGTATTGTCCTACAGGTATTGTTATGTGCAGCGCGTGGGATGAGCCTTCTCCCGCGTAATACTCCGCCAGTCTCTTCCGCAGCCGGTTAGCCTCGACCCTCACAATGGAATCAGAATCCTGATCGAAAGATTCTCTGCGCTGAAAGACCTCCAACGCAATCGAATACTCCTTGATCTGATTTGATTCCCCGGCGAAGAACTTCTCGCAGAGATACGACAGAAGCTTGGCGAGTTTAGGGGCACGAACGAACTCCTTCGACTCGAGCAGGGTTGCAAGCTCCGCCCTTTCCATTTCACGTTCGGCCGTCTCCACACTTCCTGTCATCTTTTGCGCGACGCTTTCACCCGCAACTAACTGCTATTGAGATTCGAATGCACAGCCATATTAGTTCCACTTAATTGTTGCTGTCTGGATTTAACGGTGTAGGTAGCGGGCCTTGCACCGTATGTAACGGTGTTAACCTCAGCCCCGAACCCCGAAAACTTCGCCCGATCTCCGACGGCCCTCCGGTGTAAGTTGCTTACGAAAGAGGAACCTGCGGCGAATCTCAATACGTGTAACCGCGATGCAACGGGTAAGTAGCAGGTATAGCGTTGTTGTCTTGCGCCGCTCGTCGTTTACTTGGTTTCGACGTTGAGCAGATCGCAGGGCCGACCGAGCCAAACAAGCGAGATGCTCCCCGTGAAGGAGGAAAGACCATGAGCACTTTCACGATGAAGCTGATTGTAGCCAGCCTTGCTATCTGCGTCGCACCCTTGATCAGGGCAGAGACTTCTCTGGATCTCCCCAAGAATGACGAGATCGTAAAATCCGCAGAGAGTAAAGGTGACTTGGAGCGCGTCCACAACAACTACCTGATGGCAATCTCCTATTACCAGCAAGCACTGCGGGTTAATCCTCGAGACCCGAACCTGCTGAACAAGCTTGGAATCTCCGAACTGAAACTGGGCGACCGGGGTCAGGCGAAGAAGTACTTCAGCCGGGCTCTGAAGGCCGATCCTAAAAACATCTCGGCGCTCAACAACCTCGGCGCCGTCGCTTACCTGGATAAAAAGTACAAAACCGCGGTCAAATACCTGAAACAGGCGCTCGAACTCGACGAATCCAGTGCGCCGGCCCATCTCAATCTTGCCGAATCCTGGATGGGCCTGAATCAAATAGAACGAGCTATGACGGAATATGCGCGGGCGATCGAACTGGATGCCGACATTCTGAGTGAAAGCCAAACCGGCATCTCTGCCCGTGTCAGCACCCCGGCACAGCGAGCTGCCGTGGATTATCTGATCGCCAAGGCCTATGCCAAACGCGGCAACTCCGAGGGCGCCCTCGAATACTTGAAACGCGCCAAGGCAGAGCACTTCGCCGACCTCAACAGGGTCTACAAGGACCAGGAGTTTGCATCGCTTTGGGTGGACCCGCGCCTGCAGACCATCGTTAAGCGGCAAACAAACTAACTTTTGGTTTGCGTTGCGCCTCGCAGTGTTTCACCGCTGCGAGGCGCAGCAACGTTCGAAATGGATTCGCCATGCGTTATCTGCCGTAATTTCGGCGCGCCACCCCAGCATGTGACTCTGATCAATGTAATCGCGAGGAACAGATCCTATATTCTCGCTGACGGTGCCGGTCTCAGTCCTCAGTCCAAACGTCGTTCACAGGTCCTCAGATCTCAGTGGGGAGTCGCACGGTTCCAAACTTGCACGATCAGTAATATCGTGTCACGATATATATATGGAAGATGAACCCGCAACACCCGGTCCGGATTTACTGCTCAGGACGCTAGCTGAGTTTCGCTATGAGCTGCGCCGCTTTCTGCACTTCAGCGAATGCGCCGCTCTGGATGCGGGATTGCAACCACAGCAACATCAGCTTCTTCTTCAGGTGGCAGGTGCACCACAAGATACAGCTGTAACGATCTCGTACGCGGCCGAGCGGCTTGGGCTGAAACACAACAGTGCTGTGGAACTCGTCGATCGTTCAGAGCGCGAAGGTCTGCTGGAACGCGGGGTTGATGCCGATGACAAAAGGCGAGCAATTTTGCGAGTCACGCACAGAGGCAAACTGGTTCTTGGTCGGCTCGCAGGTGACCATGCGAAAGAACTGAACGAGTTGGCTCCACGGCTGACAAAGGCGTTGAAACACATATCCTTCAATACGCACAGATCAAGCCATACGCACCGAGCGAACTGCGCGGTAGTTCGATGAGGTCTCGACCGTCCTCGTCGCGGGACTTCACTGTGGATCGGCGGGTGTGGCTTCTAACGAGTGTGGCGCTGTTGATCGGCGCTGGCGCAGCAGGGCTGGCTGTTCTGTTGTTGCGAGCGATCGCTCTCGCGACAAACATCTTCTACTACCATCGATTGAGTATGGCTCTGGTCGCGCCTTCGGGATCCCCGCTTTCGCATTGGGTGATGCCCCTTGTACCGGTTCTGGGCGGACTCCTGGTGGGACTCATGGCGCAATACGGGTCAGACAAAATACGCGGGCATGGGATCCCGGAGGCAATCGAAGCGATTCTGCTCCGTGGCGCGCGTGTTGATCCCAAGGTGGCGTTGCTGAAGCCTCTTTCCGCGGCTGTTGCTATCGGGTCAGGAGGACCGTTCGGTGCGGAAGGGCCGATTATTATGACGGGCGGTGCCTTCGGCTCGCTGGTTGCGCAGTGGCTCCATCTTTCGGATGCTGAACGAACAACGTTGCTGGTGGCTGGCGCCGCCGCGGGTATGTCTGCAACGTTTGCCGCGCCGATCGCTGCGATTCTGCTCGCTGTCGAACTGCTGCTGTTCGAGTGGCGGCCGCGTTCGCTGGTGCCGGTCGCAATGGCAAGCGTGGTCGCTGCGGCACTACGCGTTTATTGGCACGGGGCGGGGCCACTGTTTCCGGTCGAAC
>NZ_JBARMD010000707.1:0-1575 GCF_049802275.1 Occallatibacter sp.
ATCCACCACAGTCAGCTTGCCATCTGCAAGCTTCGAAGCCAACGCTGAGCGCAGCGCGCCCTGCAGCTTCTTGCGGGGGAACGCATAGTCATAGCTACGCGGCTGAGGTCCATGCACGGTGTACCCATGCCGCCACAGCGGCGAACGCACCGAGCCGATACGAGCGCGGCCCGTGCCCTTCTGCTTCCACAACTTCTTACCCGATCCGGACACTTCGGTGCGGCTCTTGGTTTTGTGCGTGCCCTGGCGCAGCGAAGCACGATAGTGCTTTACCGCCTCCCACAGCAGCGCCTCGTTCACCTGGCCGTATACCGCATCGGCCAGCTCGAGCGAGCCCACTTTTTCGCCGTTCAGATTAACAACATCTACGTTTGCCATCGTCTTCTTCCTACGAGCTGTCAGCTATCAGCTTTCAGCTATCAGTCTTCCATCGGTAAAGCAATCATCCTGGCTCCAGCAACCAACGAGCTGAGAGCTGACAGCTGAAAGCTGTTTACTTTCTCTTCGCGGTTGCCTTCTTCGAAGCCTTCAGCGGATCGACAGTACCCGAACCCGCAAATCCACGGCGCTCGCGCGGCGGAGTCTTCGCCTTCGAAATCAGCACGTACCCTTCACGCGATCCCGGAACCGCACCCTCGACCATCAGAAGGTTCTCTTCCACATCGATGCCGCGAATGCGCAGGTTACGAACCGTGATCTGCGCCGCGCCCATGTGCCCCGGCATGCGCTGCCCGGGAAACACGCGCGACGGAAAGCTCGATGCACCGATTGAACCCTGCACCTGGAACATGTGTCCGTGCGACTTCGGTCCGCCGCCAAAATTGTGCCGGCGCACAACGCCCGCAAACCCGCGGCCCTTCGAGGTCCCGATCACGTCTACAAACTTTGCGTCCTGGAAGATATCCACCAGCACACGATCGCCGGCCTTGGTTTGGACTTCGCCTTCAGCATTAGCTTCGACATCAACTTCCTTGATGACCTTGACCGGAGGTGCTTCTGTCTTCGCGAAGTGGCCAGCCTGGGGCTTGGTCACATTCTTCGTCTTGATAAACTCCACCAGGCCAATTTGCGCGGCGTCATAGCCGTCCTTGGCCAGCGTCTTCAACTGCGTAATCACGCAAGGGCCGGCCTGCAACACCGTAATCGGGTGCACATCGCCCTTTTCGTCGAAGACCTGCGTCATGCCGATCTTTTTTCCCAGAATCCCTGTGACTGCCATATCTTCCTCACCTCATCATGCAGAGCACTTTGACTCTGCACTGCCGGAGCCCTGCGAGGGCTGCGAACGTTCTTAACTTTTGCTGCTGTCGACCTTTTGCGCCGCAAGGCGCAGTCGGCCGCACCGCAGGTGCCTACTTTTCAAACGCCTTGATCTCGACGTCCACACCGGCCGGAAGATCGAGTTTCATCAGCGCATCCACTGTCTGTTGCGTCGGCTCAAGAATGTCGATCAGCCGCTTGTGCGTGCGAATTTCGAACGCCTCGCGCGACTTCTTGTCCACGTGGGGCGAACGCAGCACGCAGTACTTGTTCTTCATGGTCGGCAGCGGAATGGGCCCCGCAACCTGGGCTCCG
>NZ_JBARMD010000708.1:0-20993 GCF_049802275.1 Occallatibacter sp.
GCGGCACTTGAGAATGCCGTTACCGGCGAGAATGCGAACACCGTGAAAGCGCGCATCATCGCTGAAGCGGCAAACGGACCACTCACGCCTGCGGCCGATCGCATTCTTCAGGCTAAAGGCGTCTTCATCATCCCCGACATTCTCTGCAATGCCGGTGGCGTAACCGTGTCCTACTTCGAATGGGTGCAGGACGAACAGCACCTCTTCTGGGATGCACAGGATGTCTACAACCGGCTTGAGAAAGTGATGAAGACTTCGTTCCGCGATGTGCTCAAAATCCACATCGACCGCGACGTGCCAATGCGGATCGCCGCGAACATGCTGGGCATCGGCCGCGTAGCCGAAGCCATCCACCTCCGCGGAATTTACCCATAACTGACGGACTGGCGCAATTCGAAACAGAAATGTAGCTCTTTGGTCGCGGCATCGCAAGGTGCCGCCGCCTTTGTCACCGCGTTTTCCCCCTTAAGCGCTTTCATTCCGAGTGACCAACGGGAGTCGAGGAATCTGCAGCTGCCTTTGCAGCGCCCAGCCTTAAAGACAAACCGGCGCCTGTCCTGAAATTTCTCCGCAAGCTGCCGCTAGACAGGCTGCAATTGCGGCTTCTTCCAGCTGCCGTTGAGGACAGCTTCGCCAGGAAGGTACACGCGAAAAACGCAGTAAAAGGGGCCATCCGGCGCAGGCAGCCAATTGGATTCTTTTACTGCCGCGGGCTTGTTGTGGGAGACGTAGAGAGTAAGTGAGCCGTCCGAGCCGTACTCGTAAGAACTGAGATTGGTGGAATTCAGCAGATAGCGGTTGAGCGGGTTGGCCACAAGCAATTGCGACTTGCCATCGTACATCGTGAGCGACCAGAAGGCGTTATTGGGCGGAAGTTGATCTTTGCCGAAGTGAAGCTCGTAGCTCGATTTCGAGGCATTCAGAGGCTGGTGGCCTGCGTCGACAAAGTAGCCGAAGTACAGCGCGTCCTGCTTTGAGTTCCCGTAGAGGCCAAGCTTTGCTCCGACATACCGATAGAGGTAATTGTCCTTCAGGAAGTCTCGAGTGCCGAACAGATCTCCGCTGGAGATTTCGTCGGTGTTGATCTTCTTCATAACGACGGCAAGGTCGGCATCGGAATCCTTGATGCCATCGTTGATGGCCTGTTGAATCTCCGGCGAAAACTTGCTGAACTCGAAGGTCTGGCCGGGTCCGATGTTGAGTTTTGCGAAGCGTGCCAGAAGATCCTTCTCAGAAGTATTCGGCGGGCAGAATTGAAAGAGGAAGTTCACGAGCGGAAACATCGACGACGAGGTGCTCATATCATCGGACGGCGTCGGCCAATCGACGCCGACAGCGCGGGGAGGGGACGGCTTGTGAAGGAATGAACCGAGTGGTTCGGCTTGATAGCCGGCCTGGATCTTATTCACGTTGGCAAGGTCCGCCGGATTGAACAACTGGGTACGAAACAGGCCGTAGGCGAACTGAGTCTCAGTGCGAATAACCACCTTCACTCCCGCCGGCGTAGGGCCGTTCCAGTCAGGACCCGCGATAACAAAGATGCCGCCGTCATTGCCAAAGGCGCGCGTGCCTAGATAGGCAAAGTTGTAGGTATAGAGATCGACAAGTTGCGCAGTGTAATAGCGGTTCGGCTCCATCTTCGGCATGGTGATCACAACGGGCTCGGCTCGCAGATCCATCCAGACGTAGGAATAGGGAGTGTCAGAGTTGGGAGTCACCACAAATTTGTCTTCCGGAGTCGCAACCGATTTGGAGCTGTTGACGGTGTTGAAGTCGCCGCGATAATCCGGGCTCTTCTTGTCGATGGCTTGCTTGTACATCGTGCGGTAGTTCACAACCATTGGGAAGCCGTATATGTAGGCTTCTTTCGCGATGGCACGCGCGTCGCTGGCTGAGATTCCAGAGGCGGATGGATTGTTGATTTTCGCTTCGCTGGTTGCAGATCCCATGATTTCCTCCTTGGGGATTGGAGTTCTCTTCAGCTATCCAGGTTTGCGTTAGCTCATTCTTTCGACCGACGGCGAATTCCATTGGCCATCGAGAAGTTCCGCCTTCGGCCAGCCGCCGTCCGCATCGGTCATCGGTTTGGCAATAGTTTCCGGCATCATCTACCTCCGGGGCGCGATGATGACAGGAGCCCTGCATGCGAACAACTGTCATCTTTGACAGCCGTTCCTTGGATTGCCGAATCAAACCGTTAGCCTGGAAAATTAGAGAGCACGAAAAGCTCAGCCCGGGATTGGATTTGTTGTCGCGAGGAACGTCGCCTCGACGCAGGCGGCAACTCTTGCCAGCCGATGATAGGAATCAAGGCGAGCTTCGTGATCCCATGTGTCGGTTACTGCAATGACTTCGTTCGCGCCCGTCTCAGTAACTAGTTTTGCAATTCCCGCCTTCACAGTCCCATCCGAACCAACGATGGCCGCACTCAGCCTGCTCTCCACGGCGGCCCGCTCGAAGGCGTTCCATGGCCGTTCGATCCCATCAAGCGAATCCACCGGAGCCAACAGTTCCACCGGCTGATTGCGAATGAGCCGCAGAAATCGCTGCTGCGGCGTGGTGAAGAGCCGGCGGGCGGCTGCGTCGGTTTCTGCCGCGATGACAGGCACGGCAACCATGAGCCAGGGCTGCTTCAGTGCCTCGCTGGGACGAAAGAGCGTGCGATACAAATGCGTTGCAGGGAGGAGCATCTCCGGTGAAAAATGCGCCGCGAAAGCGAACGGCAGACCAAGCTCCGCGGCAAGCCGCGCACTGAAGTCGCTCGAGCCCAGCAGGGTGATTGGAACGCGGCTGTCCCTGCCCGGGATCGCTTTGACCATCTGGCCGGGCCTCTCCGGGCCGAGATAGGTTCGCAACTCCGCAAGCAATTCAGGGAAGTCATCGCCGGTTTGCCGCAAGTCACGGCGAAGCGCACGCATGGTGTAACCGTCTCCCCCGGGTGCGCGCCCCAGTCCCAGATCGATCCGGCCCGGGTATAAAGCTTCCAGGGTCCCGAATTGCTCTGCAACTACAAGGGGCGCATGATTTGGGAGCATGACGCCGCCGCTCCCGACCCGGATGGTTTGGGTCGCTGATGCAATGTGGCCAATCAACACCGGCGTCGCAGAGCAGGCGAGACCCTCGATCGAGTGATGTTCGGCCAACCAAAATCGCCGATACCCCCATTGCTCTGCGCGACGTGCCAGATCCACAGACCGTTCGACCGCGTCCCCCGCAGCCTCATCCGGCCGCATACCCACAAGATCAAGAATTGAAACTGGCAAACTCATCTTCCTGATTAGATGATCGATCCGCCATCTCGATTCACGCCAGTCACAACCCAGGCAGCGAGTAGCCGCCCCTGCCGCTCGCAAAGATTTTGGCTGACTGCGCCATACATTACGTTAAGAATTGTTAAGTGGACTACGAAGCCCTTACTGCGGTGTGCGAGACTTAACAGCCGTAGGGGTTTTCGTGTTGTCAATTGCGGTCGATGTGAAGCAGATAGAAAGCGCAGAAAAACAGAGGCAGCTCTCGTTGTTGCTGGTCGACGACGACGTTGAACTGTGCGGAATGATGCGGGAGTTCTTCACGCAGGAGGGCCATCATCTGGACTGCGCCTACAACGGCCGCGAGGGTCTGACTGCCGCGCTGAACGGCGCTTACGACCTGGTGCTCCTCGACGTCATGCTGCCGGTGATCGACGGGTTTGAACTGCTGCAGCGCCTGAGGCGGCGCAAAGATCTGCCCATCATCATGCTGACCGCGCGGGTGCAGCAGCAGGACCGGATTCGCGGGCTCGATGGCGGCGCCGACGATTATCTGCCCAAGCCCTTCGATCCCGATGAGCTGCTGGCGCGGGTGCGTGCGGTCCTGCGCCGGTCAGAGTCGCTGCAGAGAACTGAATCCGAAGACATCGTGATCGGCAATATCCGCTTGAATCCAACCATGCGCGAAGTATGGCTGGACGATGAGCATCTCGACCTGACAGCCGCCGAGTTCGATCTGCTCGAAATGCTTATGCGGGCGGCAGGTCGCGTAGTATCGCGCGACGAAATCACAGCGGCGCTCTTCGAGCGGGAGGCCACGCCTTACGACCGCTTCCTCGATGTGCACATCAGCCACCTGCGCAAGAAACTCGAGGGCGGTCGCAGTCTGATCAGAACGGTACGTGGAGTGGGATATGTCTTCACCGGCTCAGCCTAAAGTCCTTCTCAGGCACTCTCTTTATGTCTGGGTGCTGCTCGCCATGGTGGGCATTCTGTCCCTCTCGTTCGTTGCGTTTCGCGCAATTTCAGAACAGATGCAGACGCAGAAAATCGATCCGGTGTATGACCGCTTCGACGAAATGCAACTGGAGAGCGCGCGCAACATTCTGCAAAGCAGTGGGGAACCGGCACTCAAGAAATACCTCGACAGCCTCAACGGAATCTTTGGCGGCGCTCATTATCTGCTGGATGCAAACGGCACAGACCTCGTCACCGGCGCAAGCAGGGCCGCGATGCTGCCTGCGCCACCCGCGGTCAAGTCGCGCACTAGCAGCGCTCACGATCACTGGGAGATCACGCATCGTTCGCTGGATGGGAAATTCTGGTTTGCGGCGGAGGGCCAGAGCCGTCCACCGCGTATCTGGTCGTTCCTTCCCTACTATTTTCTCGTTATCGGCGCAACGGGAATTCTCTGCTGGATCGCGGCGGCCGGCGTGATCTCTCCCATACGCAAGGTTGCGACAAGTATTGCGCTCTTCGGGCAGGGCAATCTCGGCGTTCGAGTGGAGACCGATCGTGACGATGAAATTGGCCAGCTCGGCAACTCCTTCAACGAGATGGCCGAACGCCTGGAGCGATTAATCGTAAGCGAGCGGCGCCTGCTGAGTGACATTTCGCACGAGTTGCGCTCGCCGCTGGCGCGTCTGAAGTTTGCCATGAAGCTGGCGCGTACCAGCCCCGATTCAACCGCTGCGCTGGAACGCATTGAACGCGATGTGGACCGCATCGCCTCACTGGTCGCGGATATCGTGGAAATCAATGTCGTGGAAGACGATCCTGCTTTGCACGATAAGCGCGAGATCTGCGTGCGCGACGTCGTCGATGAAGTCGTTCGTGATTGCCGCTTAGAAGCGGAGGTTCGTGGTTGCGTCATTGAGGTGAGCGGAAACGTTTGCGGACCGGTGCATGGCAATCCCGAACTGCTGCGCCGCGCCGTGGAGAACGTGCTGCGCAACGGTATTCGCTATTCGCCGGAGAAGTCGCCGATCGAGCTTTCCCTCAGTGATAATGGCGACGAGGCGACCATCTCGATCCGCGATTTTGGCCCGGGAGTTCCCGACAAGGCACTTACGCGCATCTTCGATCCGTTTTTCCGCGTGGAAGAAGCGCGCAATACCAACGGCGGAGGGTCGGGGCTCGGCCTGTCGATTGCAAAACGCGCCGTGCATCTGCACCGCGGCTCCATCTCTGCTGAAAATGCAACCCCTGGGTTGCGCGTCAGGATTGCGATTCCGCTCACACATGAAGAGGTCTTGAACGCCAGGTAAATTTCAGCTTCGAGTACACTCGAGCGCTTGAGATTTTGCATGCCGCCTTGTATTTCTCAACCTCACTCGCGTGTCCAATCCCTACGTGTTTTCTGCACGATGCGGCAGCCCAAGCCATCGCGCGGAATCATCTTAACGTTTCTTAAGCTTAAAAAGCTTGCAAGTAGTGTTCACTGTGGACAGTGCCTCACTTATTCCTCAAATCCATCGAGGCATCTGAGGAGAACATCATGAAACGTCTTTTTGGATACGCGCTTATGCTCGCACTTGCAGCTGCCCCGGCGTTGGCTGCAAAGAACTCACAGTCGGTGAATTTTGCCTCCCCCGTCAAGGTGGGCACAACAGAAATCCCCGCGGGCGACCAAAAGGTTAGCTGGACGGGTACCGGAGATAGCGTTCAGGTCACAATCGCTGGAAATGGCAAGACACTCACCATCCCCGCGAAGCTTGTTGAAGAAAAGCACAATCACAAGGGGTACGTCGTGAGCCGCGTCGGCGGAGTCGACCAGTTGGAGACGATCCAACTGAGCAATGTGAGCCTGCAACTCGAAGGCGCGACCGCTTCCGGCCGCTAACCACCAACCCAAGGTCAGAACCAAGCCTGACACTTCGCAAGAGTTTTGTTCAATCACTCTCGTGACTGAACTCTCCAATCCCCTTCCGGTTCGTCCGGAAGGGGAACTCTTTGTATATCAGCAACTTTCGCGTCTTCCATCTCAATCAGACCTGCCGCCCCGATGAGGCGCCGTATGCAGGCGCCGGCTTGGCCTTGGCCGATGTTCGGGGTATACTAAAGGTTAGGCAAGCTGAAGGGTGGGTGTGTCTTCATTCGCCCCTTCGCCCGTCTGAGAGCTGAAGATACACATCAGGACGGATGAGAGCTGCAAAAAGCAGTTCGGGCGTGCGCGGAAACTCAGACAAGTCTGGAGCAAATTGAGATGGCACAGGTATGTGATGTTTGCGGCAAAGGGCCGCAGTTTGGCAACAATATTTCGCACGCGCACAACGTAACCAAGCGGCGCTGGAACGTGAACCTGCAAGCAGTGAAGGCGCTGGTCAACGGCAATCCGAAGCGCATTCGCGTGTGCGCCAGCTGCATCAAGAGCGGCAAGGTTTCAAAAGCGTAGCACGATCGTTCCCCCAGCCGTTTTGAGCAGGAAAAACTTAATCCGCCTGTATTGGCGTCAAGACCCCGTCCCTAAGGGCGGGGTTTTGTTGTGCCTTGTTACCGCGCTGCCGTTTTGTGTGCCGGCGTCGCTTCAGGCAGCGGGTTCTCCCAGAGAAATGCTCCAGCGTCCAGTCCCTGCGGCGACCAGCAATCGATGATTGCCTTAGCGAGCTTGCCCAGCGTCTGCTCGGCCTCGTTGTCGCCGGTCCAGCGCTGGTCGGCATTCCCCCATGTAAAAGCCGCAATGACGATTGGGCCGGCTTTCGAGGAGATGAGCGCCACATCATTGCGAACCTGGTTGAGCGCGCCTGTCTTGTTGCCGATAGCAGAGCCATTCTCACTGGTGTCGAGCGTTTCGAGATAACGCGGCAGGCTGTCGCGATCCTGCTGATTGCGAAGCATGCCGAGAATAACCCCGCAGATCTTCCCATCGGCAGGAAGTGGGGCGGCATTGTCCAGCGCAAGATGACAGGTAGCGAACCGTTCCATGATGGAGGCCATTTCGCGAGCCGTGGTTTTGCCCAAACCGAATTTCGGCTGGTCGAGTGGCATTGGGTCGGTGGCCCGAACGTACACCTTCTTGTAGAGCACGGTTTGTTGAAGGCCAGCTGCCCGCAACGTGCCATTGATGTGTGCAAGACCGAGGTGGTCGATGGCCATATTGGTGGCGGTGTTGTCGCTCAGAATCACCATCAGCCTGAGCACGTCGCCAAAGGTGAGAGCGATGGGTGGCGTCAGCCCGCCGAGCACACCCGAGCCTTCTACCTGGTTGGGCTTCGTAAGAACGATGCGCTCATCAAACGTCGCTCGGCCATCCCGAATCTGTTCCGCAGCGTCAAGCAGAATACCCATTTTGATAACCGAAGCAGTCTGTACGGCTTCGTCCGGCAACAGCGCTGCGGTCTGCCCGGTTCGCAGATTGTGTGCGTAGAGCGCGACATGGCCTCGATGCGCCGCGGCAATGGATCTGATTTGCTGATTGAGCTCGGCGTCTTCGCCTGAAGCGGCTTGGGCATTTTGCGAAGGGGCTGATACAGCCGAAATTGCAATCACAAGCCCGAGCACCAGGCTGGCGGAAAAGTTCCTGCGCGAGAAAAGCAGCATGCGGACAGGGTAACGCAACGTGTCGCACCTTCGAGAGGCCAGACACTTAGAAAAAGGCAGTTCTCGGTTTTCGGTACGCCCCCAACCCACATGCGTGTCGGCCCGCATGCAGGTCTTGCGCGTGAGTCAAAACAAAAACGCAGCAGTGCTATAAAAGACCCATGCGCCACGATTACGCACCGCGGCCTGCGCACATCAAGTGGCTTCTCGATTCTGATCCTGCGATCCGATGGCAGGTCATGCGCGATCTCACCAGCGAATCCGCCAACGCCATTGCAGCCGAGCGATCGCGCATCGCAACCGGAGGCTGGGGAGCCCAGCTTCTCGCTCGCCAATCTCCGGACGGTCATTGGGGCGGCGGGCCGAAATGGGACCTTATTGCCCTCTGGAGCCTCGTCGTCCTGAAGGATCTTGGTCTCGATCCCGCCAGCAAGCAAGCTCGCAAAATGATCGACCGCGTCGACAAGGGGCTCGTGTACAAGCCGCTCAACAACCGGCCCTTCCTTCACGGCGAAACAGAGCCCTGCATCAACGGCAGAATCCTCGCCATTGGTACCTATTTCAAGGAGCCGAACGACGCCCTGGCCGATCAATTGCTCGACGAGCAACTGGAAGATGGCGGCTGGAACTGTGAAGCCCCCAAAAGCCGGCGCTCGTCGTTCCATACCACCATTTGCGTGCTCGAAGGGCTGCTGGAATACGAACACGCGGGGCGCAAATCGGCAGCCATAACGAAGGCCCGGAAGAAAGCCGAAAACTATCTGCTGGATCGCCGCATGTTCCGCTCGCTTCGCACCGGCGAAATCATCAACAAGCGCTGGCTGCGCTTCTCACATCCGACGTTTTGGCACTACGACGTCTTGCGCGGACTCGATTACCTGCGCAATGCGGGAATCAAACCCGACAGCCGCGTCTCTGAAGCCATCGGAATCGTGATGGACCGCCGCCACCAGAACGGGCGCTGGCCGCTCAACCTTCTGCATCCCGAAATGATTCCATTGCAGATGGAGACCGACGTCGGCAGGGCAAGCCGCTGGAACACCCTGCGAGCACTCCGCGTTCTCCGTTGGCACAACGACTATGCATGACGCGCTCTAGGCGGGATCGCCCTCGCGCGTAAAGGTAAGGGAAGCGGAGTTGATGCAATAGCGCAGCCCGGTGGGGCCAGGGCCGTCGGGGAAGACGTGGCCAAGGTGCCCGCCGCACCGGGCGCACGTGACCTCAATGCGGCGCATACCGAACGTATTGTCCTCGTGTTCAACAATAGCCTTCGAGTCGGCGGGAATGACGAAGCTGGGCCAGCCGCAGCCCGAATCAAACTTCGCTCCGGAAAGAAACAGCAGGGCTCCGCAGCCTGCGCAATGATAGTTGCCGGTTTCGTGGTTCTCGGTGAGAGCGCCCGTGTAAGGTCGCTCCGTGCCCTTTTCGCGCAACACATGGTACTGCTCCGGCGTAAGCTTCTCGCGCCACTCGGCGTCGCTGTGCGTAATTCTTTCTGGCGTGCCAGGCTCTTTGGGCGTGGTGCTCATGAGACCTCCAATGGGGAGCTTATTGGATGCGGCAGTCAATCAATTTGATGCGTCAGTCGCCGACTTCTGCAATCAGATCAATCTCCACCAGCGCATCCTTTGGAAGCCGCGCTGCCTCAATGGTGGTGCGGGCTGGCGCGACAACGCCTTGCGGCGCGAGGTACTCGGCATAGATCGCATTCATAGCGGCGAAGTCGTTCATGTCTTTGAGATAGACGTTGGCTTTGACGACGCGGTCGAGAGTCGTGCCTGCGGCTTCGAGAACCGCTTTCAGGTTCTCGATAGTGCGCCGGGTCTGCTCGGCGATCCCACCAGAAATGAGCTGCTGGGTAGAAGGATCAAGCGCGGCTTGTCCGGCAGTGAAGACGAGGTTGCCACAGCGAATGCCCTGCGAGTAGGGTCCAACCGCCTTAGGCGCCGACGAAGTAGAGACTGGTGTTTTGCCCATGCAACGATTTTAGAGGCTGATCTCGCGTCGGGTCTCACCGAAAGATGCGCCCCGCAAAAATTCGAATCCCATCCAGCTTGCAGTCGCATAAGGCGAAGCAATCCGGATGGGATGGAATTGCAGAATTTCTGCGCTAAACGAGCTTTGCGTCTAAGGTCACTTCGGTGTTGTTGGCGAAGAGCTTCGAAATCGGGCAACCCGCTTTGGCATCTGCGGCCGCCTTATCGAAGACTTCCTTCGAGGCGCCAGGAACGCTCGCCGTGGTGGTCAACGCAATCTTGGTTACGGCGAATCCGTCACCGACCTTGGCCAGGGTTACGGCTGCATGCGTCTCGATCTTCGAAGGCGTCAGCCCCGCTCCGCCAAGCTGTGCGCCCAGCGCCATCGAGAAGCAGCTTGCATGCGCCGCCGCAATCAGTTCCTCAGGCGTGGTGCCGCTCGTCGCGCCTTCAAACCGAGTCGCGAACGAGTAGTTGGCGTCCTTCAGCACGCCGGTTGCTGTCGAAATGGTGCCCTTGCCTTCCTTCAATGAACCTGTCCAAACCGCACTTGCCTTGCTAGCCATAGATGTTCTCCTTTGGGGATTTTGGATCGCTTGATCTCTGTTCTGGGGGTGCGCCGCTTCAGCGAGACCATTACGGCGTTACGGATTTGGTTCTTCGGGCGCTCGCCGCCATGCGGCGTGGTCTGGGCCCACATTTACATGCTAATCTCTCACCCATGCTCCCCAACAGACCCCACGTCTTTGATGATGAATTTGCCCGTAATTTCCCACAAAGCGGTGCGGCCTGCCCCAGCGCCATCGAAGCAGCCGAAGATGCTCCCGTCGACCACCATTGCCAGATCTGCCCCACCTGCTCCCACCGCCTCACAGGCCACAAGTGCAAGCTCGTTTGCACCCATTGCGGCTACTACCTCAGCTGTGCGGACTATTACTGAGATACAGGGAATATGGACTAGCATAAATGGGCATTGAAAGGGCACGACTTTCAGTCGTGCCGCAAAAGACGAATAGGACTGGGGGCTTTAGCCCCTGAGGGATGTCCTCCTGTTCGCGAAACGAGTTTATGCCACCAGCCGCCCTGGGGACTAGGGAGTAACAAGCTACTCTGGTGCGTCTATCCAGCAACCTTGGTTTGACCCAATTTGGATTCCCCGCTATATTTACCCCATGGAGCACGTTTTCACCCCCGCCGTCTGCGTCGCATGTTGTTGCGCGCTCGACCGGCCGTGGGTGTGATTCAAGCTCGATTCTTTTAGCTTCACTACCCGGCCGCATTCAGCACATCTCGCTGATGCGGTTTTTGCATTTCCGGGACTGTTTTTCAGGCCGCGCGTCTGCGGCCAAGGTTCAAGGTTCTACCCAATGATTTCGGTTCTTCTCAATTCGCGGCTCCACGCCACCGCCTCCCGGCGGACAGGCTGTTGTTGTAGCCGCTGACCCCATTCCCCTTCCCCAATTTCAAGCGCGAATTCCCCGATTTCAGGCTGAACAGCGCACTCGCCCGATTCTCAGAAATCAGGGCCTATACCCGCAATTCTTTAGGAGGTCCCGTGACAATGGCATCCCGCTTCTTTCGCTCTCTTCCCTTGGTTCTACTCGCCGTTGCTGTCAGCACACAGGCACAGGTCGTCGGCGGCACGATCAGTGGCGTCGTTAACGACCCAACCGGCGCCACCGTTTCCGACGCAACCGTCACCGTCCGGCAGATTGAAACCGGTGCGACGCGTACGCTCACGACCGACTCCGATGGCCGCTTCTTCGCGCCATCCGTTCCAGTCGGCCCCTACACCGTTGAGGTCCAGCACGATGGATTTGCGCCACAGAAGCAGACCGGCATCACTCTCACCGTCGGACAGAGCTTTCAACTGAACTTTGTCCTCAGCGTTGCCGCCGTCGAGCAAGCCGTCGAAGTCGATGCTTCCGATCCCGGCGTGAACACCACCACGCAGCAAACCGCCGGCCTCGTCGACGAGCGCCAGGTCAAAGAGCTGCCGCTCAACGGCCGCAGCTACGACGAATTGCTCACCCTCAACCCCGCAACAGTGAACTACACCGGCGAGCGCTCCGGCGGAGTCGGCACTTCCAATTCTTCCGTCGGCAACATGTTCGCCGTCGGCGGCCGCCGTCCCCAGGACAATCTCTTCCTCCTCAACGGCATCGAATACACCGGCTCTTCGCTCATCAACGTAACGCCCGGCGGCACCAGCGGACAATTGCTCGGCGTCGACGCAGTGCGCGAGTTCAACGTCGCCACTGACACCTATGGCGCCGCCTACGGCAAGCGCGACGGCGCGCAGGTCAGCATCGTCACCACCTCCGGCACCAATCGTTTGCACGGCACTGCATTCGAATTCGTTCGCAACAGCGCCTTCGATGCCCACAACTATTTCGATCAGGGCGACATTCCCCAGTTTCAGCGCAACCAGTTCGGTGGATCGCTCGGCGGCCCCGTCCGGGCGAACAAGCTCTTCCTCTTCGGCAACTACGAGGGTTTCCGCCAGAACTGGGGGCTCAGCGCTCTCACCCTCGTGCCGGACAATCAGGCGCGCCTCGGCTATCTCCCCAACTCCGCTGGCAAGGAGCAATTCGTCGGCGTCAATCCTGCCGTCGCGCCTCTCCTCGCCTTGTGGCCCGTACAGAACGGCCCTGAACTGGGCGGCGGAATTGCAGAGGCCTTCAGCCATCCCGAGCAGCATATCCGCGAAGATTTCGGCACCACGCGTTTTGACGACAACCTCAGCGGCAAAGACCTTCTCTTCGCCGTCTACACCGTCGACGACAGCACCGCCGACACGCCCTCACAGAATCCGCTGAGCCTCGTGAACGAAAGCCTGCGCGAACAGGTCGCAAGCGTGCAGGAGCAGCATGTTTTTTCGCAGGCTCTGCTCAACACCGCCCGCTTCGGCTATTCGCGTGCGAGTTACTTCTTCACCGGATCCACTCCTGTCTCGCTCTCTGGCTGGGTGGCCGGCGAACCCATCGGCGCCATTGTCATCAGCGGCAGCACTGCTTCCAACGGAGCATCCGCCATCTCGCAGGCCGGTCTCAACGTCGGCAGCAACAACTCCGCCACGCGTAACCTATATACCCTGGACGATCACGTCTACTGGACGCACGGGCGCAATCAGGTCGAGTTTGGCGCATGGCTGCAGCGCATTCAATCGAACGACCTGCTGGCGCAGGACCAATATGGACAGGCCTCGTTCGCCACCCTGCAATCATTTCTGCAGGGCACGGTGAAGACCTTCACCGTCGTCCCGTCACCTACCGAACTTGGCTGGCGCTCTCTTGAAGGCGCGGGCTTCGTGGAAGACACCGTCAAGTTGTCGCCGCGATTCGAATTGCTCGCTGGCTTCCGCTTCGAATCGACCAACGGATGGAACGAAGCACAGGGCCGTGCCGCAAACTACGCGATTGTCGACGGCGTTCTGCAAACTGACCCCGTTATCGGAGGTTCCGCGCTCAGCAAAAATCGTGCTGTCTTCCTCCCCGAGCCGCGCGTCGGCTTTGCCTGGGATGTGTATGGCAACGGCAAGACCGCGGTTCGCGCAGGCTTCGGCGTCTATCACGGACTGCTCGATACCCTCGACTATCGTCTCGATCAGACCGCACCCTTCAACACCGCCGAGTCCATCTCCAACATCGCCGTCTCTAACCTCCAAATCACGCCGGGCACACCTCCGCCCGCAGGCACCAAGGTCTCGCCCAGTAACGTGCAGCCCGACATCAACACGCCCGCCGCGCTCACATGGAGCCTGCGCATCGAGCAGGAGATTGCGCCGCGCACCTCGCTCACCCTCGGCTACGTCGGCTCCCACAGCTATCACCAGATTCTCTCCGAAGACATGAACGAGCCCGTGCCGACCTATCTTGCCGACGGGTCGCCCTTCTATCCCGCTGGCGCGAAGAATGCCAATCCCAATCTCGCCAACTCCACCTCGTGGGTATCGCAGGGTATCGCTGCATATCACTCTCTCGTCGTCGATGTCAGGCGTTCATTCGCCAGCGGATTCCAGTTCCGCGGCAACTACACCTACTCCAAGAATCTCGATGACGGATCGGCATGGAACACAAGCGTCAGCGGCAACACCCCCGCGTTCGTTGAATTCCCACTCGATCCCAAGCAAGACTGGGGACCTGCCGCCACCGACGTGCGCCATCTGGCTTCGTTCAACGGCAGCTATGAATTGCCCTTCGGCCCGCATCGCCGCTTCCTCAGCCACGCATCGCGGCCCGTCAACATCATCGCCAGCGGCTGGACCACCAGTGCCATCGTCGCCGTCCAAACCGGCTTCCCCTTCACACCGCAGCTCGGCTACAACCCCACCGGCAATGGCGACACGCGCAATCCCGTCCGTCCCGACTGGAACCCCAACTTCACCGGCGTCCTCTATCCGCGCACGCCTCAGCAGTGGTTCAACGCCGAAGCGTTTCTGCCTCCCGCCGCCGGCACCTACGGCAACGTCTCCCGTAATGCGCTCACCGGCCCCGGCCTCTCCGAGCTCGATTTCTCCGTCACGCGTAACGCGCATCTCACCGAACGCCTTGGCCTGCAGTTCCGCGCAGAGTTCTTCAACATCCTCAACCACACCAACCTGCTTACCCCGAATGAAGTCGTCTACACCTCCGCCACATCAGGTCCCTCCCCCACCGCAGGCGTAGTCTCAGCCACATCCACCACCTCCCGCCAAATCCAATTCGGCGCCAAACTCTCGTTCTGATTCGTTTCTCCGATCAGCACGCGCAGAAAAAAATCAGCGATGCCCGTTTGAGCATCGCTGGTTTCTGTTCACTGTTCACTGCTCTTCCCGCTCGCTTTTCTCGCCGCTTCAAACTCATCCCCCGCCTGCCACTCCACCGGCTTCGCTTGCGCGCTTGCCAGCCAGCCCAGCACAAAACCAAACCGCGCCATCTTCGCATTGCCACGGAAATCCCAGTCAGCCTGATACTCATCCGAAGGCTGGTGATAGTGGTGGGCAACAAAGTCATCAAACTGTGCGCGCCCCCACGCTTCATCATGACCCACGAAGAGCCGCCCCTGGTCGATCGAGAACGCCGGAATCCCCGCGCGCGCCAGCGAGAAGTGGTCCGACCGATAGTAGTGTCCCGCTGAAGGATCAGGATCGGGCAGCAGCTTCAGGTCGAAGTCCTTCGCAACCGCCTGGATCGTAGGCCAGAAGCTGATGCGTTCAGCACCGCCAAGGCTCGCCGACAACGGCACTCCGATCGGCAGCAGCATGTCGTAGTTGAGATCGAGCGCGATGTCGCGGGCGGGTACGGGCGGATGCTGGCCAAGATACTGCGATCCCAGCAGCCCCTGCTCTTCTGCCGTGACGGCGGAAAAATACATGGCGTGCGGCGGCCGCTGCGTTGACTGCGCGAAAGCGCGCGCAAGTTCCAGCAGGATGCCGCAGCCCGTACCGTTGTCGGCCGCGCCATTGTAAATGCCATCGCCCTTTGCGTCAGGATCGATGCCCAGGTGATCGTAGTGCGCTGTGTACAGCACCGCGTTCGCAGGATCGGTCGAGGATCCAGCCACGCGGCCAATGACGTTGGTGGAATCGTATTTGCGGACGCGGCTCTCAATGTGAGCCTTAAGGCTGACGTTGAGTTCCTGCGCGTGGAAACCGCGCTTGCCTGCGCGCGCAATCGCCTGGTCGAGATCGCCGAGCCCCGCGAGCGTAAACAGATGTTGCGCCACATCGTGCTGGATCCACGCAGCGGCGCGCAGCGTGTTGCTCGGGTCCCCAGCCAGGTAGCTCTTCTCAATCGCCTGCGAGTTTTCCACGACCTGCCACCCGTAGCTGGCCAGGTCCGTCCGGTGAATGATGAGCACACCCACTGCACCGCGCCGCGACGCCTCCTCGTACTTGTAGGTCCAGCGTCCGTAGTAGGTCATCGTTTTGCCCTTGAAGAATTTCTCGTCATCCGACGGTGGCTCATTCACGATGACCAGCGCGATCTTGCCCTTCAGGTCCACGCCTGCGTAGTCGTCCCAGTTGTACTCGTGTGCGTGAATGCCATACCCCACAAACACGATTGGCGCGTCGAAATCAGCTTCCGCCTGCCCGGTCTGATCCTTCGAAACAATCTGGCTGCCGTAGGTAAGATCGACGGGCTCGCCGCTCTTTGGGACAAAGGCAAACTTTGTTTTGCCCTCGATGGTGTGTACGGCAAAGAGCGGAACCTTCTGGAAGTAGCTGCCGTTCTCGTTTGCGGGCTCCAGTCCATCCAGCGCGAATTGCGTAGCAATGTATTCCGCCGCAAGTTCTGCGCCGCGCGTGCCGGGTCCACGCCCCTCAAGCAAATCCAGCGACAGAAAGCGCACGTGCGCCCGCATCTTCCCCGGATCAATCGAAGCCGCAGCAGCCCGCGCAGCCGCAGGAAGCCCCGCAACCGCCGGAACAGCATCGGTCTTCGAAGCAGGTTGTTGCGCAATTGCGACACATGGCAATAAAAGGCCGAAAGCCAAAACACAGAATTTCACTCGGTGCATGAATTCTCCGCAGAGGTGGGGATTCGCGAACGCAATCTGAATTTACAGCAGCCGCGAAATCTCAGACTAATTCCCTGATCCCACGCGGATCAACAGCCGTGGCCCGTTGCGGCCCGCAGTTTGAATCAGTCCGGCCCGCGTGAGCACCTTGCGCGCCAGTCCCGTCAAAGCCATCGCCGACGCCTCCTCCGCCACAACCCAGCGCCGCACTCCGTCAGGCTTCTCCCTGAGACCCTCCGACGGCAACGCGCAAACCCGCACCACGTAATTCACCTGCATAATCGCGTGCCGGACCGTGAGTCTCTCTTCGAGATTCGCCATGACATTAACAGCAATCGCCGGCAACTCCCACAACCCCGGCATCACTGTATTCGTCACCGCGCGCTGCTCCAGAAGAACCTCTGTCCCCGCATCGCCATCGCGCACCACCAGCGCACAGGCAATTTCGCGACTCGTCATCGCCGCGCGTTTGGGAGTTTTGTGCTCGCCCAGCGTGCGGCACTCCTTCGCCCACGGACACGTCAGGCACTGCGGACTGCGCGGCGTGCAAACCGTAGCGCCGAGTTCCATAATGGCCTGGTTGAAGTCGCCAGCCCTCCGGGGATCAACCAGCCCAGTCGCAAACTCCTCCACCTTGCGCCGCACCGCAGCGTCGCCAACCGAATCGTGCGACTCCCATCCGCGAATGCGGCTCAGCACCCGCTCCACATTGCCATCGACCACCGCCACAGCCTCGCCATGCGCAATGCTCGCAATAGCCGCAGCCGTGTACGAGCCAATCCCCGGCAGCTTCCGAAGTTCGTCTGCCTTCAAGGGCATCTTGCCGTCCAGTTCTGCGACGACGCTCTGCGCAGCTTTGTGGAGCATGCGCGCGCGTCGGTAGTAACCCAGTCCGCTCCAAAGCGCGAGCACATCCTGCTCCTCTGCCTTCGCCAGATCCTGCACGGTGGGGAAGCGTTCAAGAAAGGCCTTCCACCGTTCGATCACGACAGCGACGCGGGTCTGCTGCAGCATAATCTCCGACACCCAGATCGAGTACGGATCGCTCGTATGCCTCCACGGCAGATCGCGCTTGTTGCGGTCGTACCACCCCAGAAGCTCTTGACGCATGCGGGCAACGGTTTCTTGGCTCGGAAGGCGAGGCATGAGGCCAGCTTACGGTATCAATGGCAAATCAGGCCGGTTGCGTCGCGGCGCGGCGCCGCTGGTCCAGTCGCCCGCTGAATGCAAGGTTTGGTATCCCGCAATGTGATTCAGACCTTGTGATAACCTCGCAAAGAGAGGCTTCTGCTCATGTCTACGAACAACGCACCGGGCACCCGTATCTACATGGATGCCAACGCCACCACACCCCTGTTGCCGGAGGTGGTCGACGCGATGCGTCCCTATTGGATTGAGCAGTTTGGCAACGCGTCCTCCATCCACCTCGATGGCCAGCGGGCACGCACCGGTCTTGACCGCGCCCGCGAAACACTCGCCGAGTTCTTCAACTGCCACGATGCTGAAGTCGTCTTCAACTCCGGCGGCACTGAAGGCGACAACACTGCCCTCTTCGGCCTGCTTCATCCCGGCGATCACCTCATCACCACATCCATCGAGCACTCCGCCATCCTCCAGGCCGCAAACAGGTTGGCCAACTTCGGAGTGCAGACGACCTTCGTCGCTCCGCAGCCCAGCGGCCTGATCGATCCAACCGACATTCTCCGGGCCATCCGCCCCGAAACCCGCCTCATCAGCGTGATGCTCGCCAACAACGAGACCGGCGTTCTGCAACCGGTTGCCGAGATCGGCAAAATCGCAGCAGATACCGGCGTCTTCTTCCATATCGATGCAGTTCAAGGCGCAGGGAAGATCAAGTTCGATGTGCGCCAGTTCGGCTGCCACCTGCTCTCCATCAGCGGCCACAAGGTTCACGGACCCAAGGGTGTGGGCGCGATGTTTGTTCGTCGCGGCACTCCGGTCGAGTCCCTCATCGTTGGCGGAAGCCACGAGCGCCGCCGCCGCGCCGGAACCGAAAACGTTCCCGGAATCGTTGGCCTGGCGAAGGCCGTCGAACTCGCCCTGCACAGCATCGAAGACGGCACCATGACGCGCCTCGCCGCCCTCAGAGACAAGCTTGAAGCCGGAATTCTCGCTCTGCCTGGTACGGGGCTCAACGGAGCCATGCCCGACGGAAAGCCAGCGCCGCGAGCCGCCAACACCACCAACATCTGGTTCGACAACCTCGAAGGCGAAGCCCTCGTCATCGGTCTCGACCTCAAGGGCATCGCGGTTTCAGGCGGATCAGCCTGCCACTCCGGCGCCACCGAGCCCAGCCATGTGCTGATGGCCATGGGCCTCGACAAAGCCCGTGCCCGCGCCAGCCTGCGCTTCAGCCTCCTCAAGACCGTGACCGAAGCCCAGATCGACCGCGTGCTGCAGGTGGTCCCAGAAGCCGTCCAGAACCTTCGCGCATTATCCCCCGTCGCCGCCGGAACCCTCGCCTAGCAGCCAATGGTGAAAGTCCGGCCTTGAAAGGGCATGACTTAGCTGCGCCGAAAACCGGTTTTATATCAGGGCATGACTTCAGTCGTGCCGAAAACAGCGCAAATAGAATGTGGGCTTTGGCCCTTGTGTGCAGCTGGTTAGCCCCATAAGGACTCTTTCACCAATATCTTCAGTCACACCTAGAACTGGTTTGTATCAGGGCACGACTTTAGTCATGCCGAAAACATCGCAAATAGGGTGTGGGCTTTTTAGCCCCTGTGGGACGTCTCCTCCGAGATCTTGCATTCTCTCAACACTCTGAACTGCCGGACAGTCTTGCCCGCCTCCGCCGCAGCGGTAGAGAAAGGTCCATGACCCCTACGCCGCTCCATTTTTCCCCGTGCAAAGACGGAACGCCAATTGCAACTACCAACCCAATGACGCGGAACCGGCTTCGGCCAGGTTCTGGACGAAGGGAGAGAAACCCATGTCGCAAGCCTATACATTAAAGTTCCTGCATCGACTAAACCATGACGGCACAATCGATTCCATCTGCCGCGAGTGCTTCATCACCGTAGCCACGGCAACCTCCAGTTCCGCCCTGGACCGCGACGAGCAACGGCATCGCTGCAACCCTTCCCTCTTGGAACGGTATAAAAAGGCCCAATCGTATAAAAATTTCCCAGTCGCCCCACGCTTGGCCTGATAGATCTTCCGAACTTCTGTGAAGGCGCACATGCGGAACGCCCGACCTCACGATCGGGTAAGGCGAAATCATAAAAGCCGCCCGCCCCGGAGGGGCCGGTCGAAAGTAGCCCCGGGTGAAACCCTGGGAAAACTGACAAAATCCTGCCCACGTCCCGGAGGGCCGCCCGAAGCACCCTTACGGCTCCTCTGGGTGCCGCCACTAGCCTTGAATCACCGCCATTGCTTTTTTGGTTCCTCCCCTTGCCCCAGCTCTAAGTCCTTTGCTAAACACGGGGCGCGGCCATTCTCTACTAAAAATTCATTTAATGCGAAAATAAACTTGTGCGCATCTCCATGCCCCAGAACCACACCATCGCCGTCGCCATGTCCGGAGGAGTTGACTCTTCGACCGTTGCCGCGATCCTCGCTCGTCTCGACGAAGGCACCAAGGTGGTCGGCCTCACCCTGCAGCTTTGGGATCAGACCCGCCTCGCAGGCAAGCATGGCATCCCCGACGCCCCCAAGGCCGGCCGCTGCTGCTCGCTCGATGATGTATACGACGCCCGCCGCGTGGCCGAACACCTCGGAATCCCGTACTACGTCGTGAATCAGGAAGAGCGCTTTGAGCAGGATGTGGTGCGTCCGTTCGTCTCTGAATATCTCGCAGGCCGCACGCCGATCCCGTGCTCGCTCTGCAACAACCACCTCAAGTTCGACCAGTTGCTGAAGACAGCGCGCTCCATCGGTGCCGATTTCATCGCCACCGGCCACTACGCCGTCAACGAGTACGACTCGGCACGCCAGCGCTGGATCCTCAAGCGCCCCGCTGATCTCGCCAAGGACCAGACGTATTTTCTCTTCGGCCTCATCCAGGCGCAACTCGCGCACACCCTCTTTCCGCTCGGCCGCATGACTAAGCCCGAGGTCCGCGAAGTCGCCCGCCAAAAAGGCCTCGCCCTCGCCGAGAAGCCCGACTCGCAGGAGATCTGCTTCATTCCCGGCGGCTCCTACCAGAATTTCCTCGCCGCCTACCTCGAAGAGCAGGGCGAGCCAATGCCCGACACCACCGGCGAGCTGGTCGCCTCATCCGGCGAGGTCATCGGACATCACGATGGCATCTCCAATTTCACCGTAGGCCAGCGCAAGGGATTGAAGGTGTCATCGCCATCGCCGCTCTACGTGCTCAACATCGATCCGTCGAGCCATCGCGTCACCGTCGGCGCAGATGCCGAGCTCGCGACCCGCACCCTCCGTGCAAACCGCCTCAACTGGATCAGCATTCCCGAACTCACTGAACCCATGCGCGTGAAGGCCAAAATCCGCCATCGCCACGAGCCCGCGTGGGCCACGCTGGAACCCGGAACAGAATCAACAGGAAACTCCGAGCCCGCCTCTGCCGAAGTGCTCGCAACCTTCGACGAACCGCAGCGCGCCGTCACTCCCGGTCAGTCCGCCGTCTTCTATGACGGGGACGAGGTCGTTGGCGGCGGATGGATACTCTAAGCCTGACGCCCTGCATGTTGCTTAGCCAATGTGCTTGCGCATAAACAGCGTGGCCTGCGGATTGTTGTTGTAC
>NZ_JBARMD010000709.1:0-2889 GCF_049802275.1 Occallatibacter sp.
ATGTAGCCCTCATCGGACCGGGGGATGGTTTTTCCTTCTTTGGGGAGGGGGCGGTAGAAAGCGCAGAAGGTGCAGTACTCGGTGCAGAAGTTGGTGTAGTTGATATTGCGATCGATGATGTAGGTGACGACGCCCTCGGGGTGGAGGCGGCGACGGACGGCGTCGGCCTCGAAACCCAGTCCGATGAGGTCAGGGGAGTTGAAGTAATCGAGGGCTTGCTGGCGGGTCAGCGACATGGGCCTATTTTACCAATATGGTCTTTTGGGGTTGGTCCGGAGCGGCCCTACGGGACGGATGGTATCGTGCTTGATCGCATTCCCAGGGTTTCGCCCTGGGCTATTTTCGAGTGTTCCCTCCGGGAACCACGCGAGGTCCAATGGAATCGTGCCTTTTTGAAGTGCGGTGCAAGCAGTGATGTAACGGATATGAATCGAATATTTAGTTTCGCCTGGACTTGCGAAAGAGGAATAGGCCGCGTTGTTGCACGGGATCGGGGCGGGTGCGCGAGAGGTTGGAGGCGGTAGAAATGCCGCTGAACAGGACAAACCAGTCCCAGAATGCGCGGAATGCTCCTTTTGGCGTTTGATTCGTCATGGTTAAGCGTTAATTGGACCCCTTATAAACCTCATCAGATGAGATTCCGAATAGACCCACTGTGATTCGGCGAAATCGCAGAATCATCGACCTGAGCCAGGTTTGGGAGCAGGTTTCGGTGCCGTCTTTTTCGTAGGACTGGAGACGCCGAAGCTCATGAGGAAGAAACGGAGGCCTTTGCGGAGCGAATCTGCCAAGCTCATCGAGATGCCTTTCTGGGGCACCTCCAGAATATCTCGATCGGGCGGTTGGAGGCACAGTTCGTGTTGCCGGAGCCGAATCCCGGCGGGTTGAGGTCGTGCCATCCCACCCATGCCGCGATGAGACTGCGTCATGGATGGGGCACCGACATTCGCCGGCCACCAAGCGGTTGAAGCGCTTCTTCTTTTGTGAATCCGCTTGCGTGCGGTCAGAGCTCATTGCTGCGCAATGGGTTCGGGCGCAGGCGGGTGGGTGGGCGCGTCTGCGGGCGGAGCGGGGGCACGGTTGAGGATTTCGAGGGCGGCGGGGGGCATGGGTTTGTTGGCGTTGGCGAGGAATATGCTCACTTGCCACAACTCGGTGTCGTTGAGCTGCGTTTTAAAGGAGGGCATGCCAGTGAGGCGGATGCCGTTCTGGACCTTCCAGTAGGTCTCGCCAACGGGGTCGTCGCTTACGCCCACAACACTGGGATCGTTCCGATGCGCCTCGAGCAATTGTGGCGCATCGGGATACATATTGTCGCCGATGGCAGCGGGCTTGTTGTGAAGGCCGTGGCAGAAGGCGCAGCGCTCTGTGTAGATGCGTGCTCCGGCAGTTAGGGTGGGCTGATCGGGCTCCATGTGAGTGCCGACCATTTCTTTTTGAATGCGCGCATTGAGCGGCATGTGGACAAGCTGGGCTTCGTGGGGAAACGGAGGATCGGAAACTGCTACCGGCACGTTGCCGTAGGTAAGATAAGCCAGAACGACCAGGGGTACGAGGACAATACCAAAGATAAGTCCAAGCAGGAATCGCATTAGTGGTTGCTGCCTCCGTAGGCTTTCATCGTATTGCATGGAGCCGGGAGTCGCGGCAAAATCCTGTGTCGCGCGTCCAATGGATGACAGCCCCGCGCATGGCCAGTTCAAGACGAATAACGGGCAAACCGAAGGAATGCCCCGAGGAGCATGCTCCATGGTCGCCGCCCCTGCCATCCCGGATGCTGACTGTCAGCGGGGGCCCAGGTCCCGATGGTCGCGTCGACTTTGCATTCCTCGCCCGGCGGGGTGTCTCTGGTTTGCGATAATGAATAAAGGGGTGCGCTCGGCTCCGTAAAGGTGGAGGTAAGTCTAGACCGATGTATTCTTTTCGCCGTTCTTTAGGTGTTCTGGCGTTTATTTCGCTTGTTTCTTTTGGTGCTCTGGCGCAGAGCACGGGTTCCAGCAGCAATCCACCGGCACAGGATCAGACGCAGCCGCAAGCCCCGGCAGCTACACAGAGCCAACAGGGTCCGGTGACGGTGCAGGCGCGCATCAAGGCGCGGCGCGATGCGCGGCGTGCGCAGGCAATCCACGACACGTATGCTCATTTGTACGAAGTGTTTGTGGGGGGCGGGTACCAGCGGTTTTTGCCGGGACCTGCGCTGCAGCGGAACACGATGTATTCGTGGGATGCGGCGATTACGCGCTACTACAGCGAGAAGCTGGGGATTACGTTTGACGGCCGGGGGTACTACGGGACGGCGTATGTGGGGCTGAATTCGACGTCGTTGACGAGGCCGGCCATTAGCCATTACGACGTGCTGGTGGGGCCGGTTTACCGTTTCAGGATGCGGCCGAAGTATTCGCTTGCCGGGAGCGTCAAGGGCGGCGTGGCCATGGGCAATTTCACCGGCGACACCAATGGGTTTGGGTCCGCGGTGCTTGGGCTCTTTCCGGATGGAACGACGTATGCGATTAACGCCAGCTTCATTGGCGAGGTAAATATCTCGCCGAATTTTTCGCTGCGGCTGGCGCCTGAGTATATGGCAACCGGTTTTGGATCCAGCATTCAAGCCGATCCCGGATTTACGTACGGGTTTGTCTATCGATTTGGAAAGCAGTGAAAGCAGGGAGCAGGGAATCAGGGGAACAACAAACGGCCCACCATTCGGTGAGCCGTTTCTATTCTGGCTTGTGTGTGGCGTAGTCAACAGCGCCATCATGTGGATTGAGACGTAGGGTTCGTCGCCGATGACCCTGCTGTCGTTGTCGGCCTCTACTATGTAGAAGAGGTTGCGGGGGCGAGTGCGAGCAGCGCGATGCCGATGATGATGAGAACCGCCACGCCGATCAG
>NZ_JBARMD010000710.1:0-24643 GCF_049802275.1 Occallatibacter sp.
GCCTGCTTCCCCTCAGGGGCCCTAGCGGTGGTGTGTGTGTCCCGACTCCTTCAGAGACTGACCTTTGTCTTAGCAGCAACCATTTTTGCCGCCCTCGGCCTCGGCTTCGCGCTGGGCGAGTTCGGTATGTTCGGCGTTCACGCCGGCGCCGAGCAGGATGGCGCCTATCGGCAGATGCACGTCTATGCCGAAGTGCTCAAGAGAATCCAGAGCGACTACGTCACCGATCCCAACATCAACACGGTGACGACCGGCGCTTTGCATGGCCTGCTGGAATCGCTCGATGCCGACTCGAGTTACCTTACGCCGACCGAATACAAAATCTACAAGGATCGTCCCGCAAGCGGAGTGGCCCAGGTCGGGGTCACCGTCTCAAAACGCTACGGCTATGCAACTATTGTCAGCGTGGTTCCCGGCTCACCCGCCGATCGCGAACACCTGGCGGACGGCGATGTGATTGAATCCATTGGCGACAGCTCGACTCGCGAACTTTCTCTGGCCGTTATTCGTCTTCTGCTCGAGGGCAAGGCGGGCAGCACGGTGACGGTTTCCGTGGTTCGTCCGCGCAAACCAGATCCGGACAAGATCACGCTCACGCGTACCATCATCCCCTCGCCAGCCTTCAGTGAGCAGCAATACGAAAACGCCAGCATCCTGTATCTGAAGCCCGGCGCGCTGACTGCAGCCCGTGTGGATGAGATCGCTGCCAAAATCAAGGCCGCCGGAAAGACGCGCAAGATTCTTCTCGACCTGCGCGATGACTCGGAGGGCGAGCCGGAGCAAGGAATACGCCTGGCTAACTTCTTCGTCAACCAGGGCACACTGGCCGTTCTCGAAGGCCAAAAGTTTCCGCGCCAGACCTTCACCGCCGATCCTGCCAAGGTCCTCACCACCGCACCGCTTGCGGTGCTCGTGAATCGTGGGACTTATGGCGCATCCGAGATCACAGCCGACGCTATCGAAGGTGCCAAGCGCGGGGATGTAGTCGGCGAGCGGACGTTCGGCGAAGGGTCAGTGCAAAAGACCATTGAACTTCCCGATGGTTCAGCGCTGCTGCTGACAGTGGCTAAATTCCAGGGTCCCGACGGCAAGAAGATTCAGGATGAAGCAGTTGCGCCCACCGTCCCGGTCGGCCAGAGCGCCCAGGATGACGTGGACGCCGATGAGAATCCGCAGCCTACAAAGGGCGACGAGCCGTTAAACAAGGCGCTCGAGCTCCTCAAGTCAAAAAACAGCTGATTTGGGAACGCAATTTTCACTCTTGCACGGCGTGGTTCTTGGATTTCCGTCCACGCCGACAGCTGATCTGCAAGCATGCTAGCCTTGGGTAAGGCATCCCCGTTTGGCTCCGCGCACTAGTGCGGCTGAAGCGAGAGGAATGCCGACGAGGCTCCTGTGGCTGCCCCTCCTGCACATTCGGTTGATTCGCGCGGCCTCGGCCGCACTCACCGGCTGCGGCCTGAAGCCGTACCCCCTCCCCTGTTTCGCCGCCGCAAGATCGCAGGCAAAGTCGCCTTCCTCGTGCTCCTGCTGCTGGCCGTCGTAACTGGCTCATTGGCCGGCCTCATGCTCGTATTCTCGGTCAATCTTCCCCAGATCAATGACCTCGAGCACTATCGGCCATCGACCATGACGGACCTGTACGACTGTAAAGGCCGTGTCATCGGATCTTTTGCGCTTGAGAAACGCATCATCGTCAACTACGACGAATTCTCTCCGATTCTTCGCCAGGCCGTCATTTCCATCGAAGACAAGAACTTCGATTCTCACTGGGGCATTAACGTTTTCCGCATCGCGGGCGCGCTCTGGCACGATCTGCGTTCCCACGGCCGCGCCCAGGGTGCCTCCACGCTGACTATGCAACTGGCGCGCAATCTCTTCCTTTCCGCCGATCGCACCGCTGCTCGCAAGGCACAAGAGGCTTACCTTGCCATCCAGATCGAACGCGCCTTCACCAAGGAGCAGATTTTTACGCTCTACGGCAACCAGATCTATCTCGGTAGCGGCATGTACGGCTTTGAAGCGGCGTCGGAGTTTTATTTCAGCAAGCACGCCAAAGACCTCAACCTCAACGAGGCCTCATTGCTCGCCGGCCTGCCCAAGGGCCCTGTCGCCTACTCGCCGCTTATCAATCCTGAGAAGGCTCTGAGGCGGCGCAATCTTGTCCTCAGCGAGATGGAGTCCGACGGCGTCATCACCCACCAGCAGGCAGAGCAGGCTCGCCGCTCGCCCCTCGGTCTTCACATCAACCAGCCGGAGATGTCCGTTGCGCCCTGGTTCCAGGAAGAAGTTCGTCGCGAGCTTGAGAAGAAATTCGGCGCCGAGCAAGTGCACGAAGCCGGCCTGCGCGTTGACACTACGCTCGATCTCGATCTGCAGAAGACAGCCAACAAAGCATTGACTGATGGGCTCGCCGCCTACGAGCGCCGTCACGGCTGGAAGGGCAAGCTCGAAAACGTGCTTGCCAACGGCACCACGCTTGAGGACTACAAGCATCCTGATTGGGCGCTCGCAACACACCCCGGCGATTACGTGCACGCACTGGTTACCCGGTCGCTTCCTCTTGAAATCCGCGCGCGCGTTGGGGCCAACAAAGTCATTCTGCTTCCTGCAGACTGGGCCTGGACTGGCCAGCACTACGGTGATGCGCTGGTGAAGCCTGGCGACGTGATCTATGTTCATCTCACTGACGCGAGTGATGGCGGCGCGGAACGCGCAACCCTGGAGCAGGATTCCGGGACGCAGGGCGCAGTCTTCGCCATGGATAACACCACCGGCGATGTTCTCGCCATGGTGGGTGGCCGCGACTACGCACTCTCAGAATTCAACCGCGCGACGCAGGCTGAGCGCCAGACTGGCTCCAGCTTCAAACCCTACGTCTACACCACTGCGATCGAAGATGGTGCCAAGCCCGACGACATCATCGTGGACGCGCCGGTCAACTTCGGCGGCTATGCGCCGCACGATTACGAGAACGACTACAAAGGGGCGATGACCCTGACCAGCGCCTTTGCCGAATCGCGCAACGTCCCCGCCGTCAAACTTGCCGCGCGCGTCGGTATCCACAAGGTCATCGACATGGCGCATCGCTTCGGCGTCACATCCGACATACCCCCATATCTGCCCATCGCGCTCGGCGCGGCAGAAATCACTCTGGAAGAACAGGTCACGTCCTACTCCGTTTTTCCTAATGACGGCATTCGCGTGAAGCCGCGCTTGATCAAGAAGGTCGCGAATGCCGACGGCATCACGCTGTGGGAAGATGCGCCCGCCGTGGACGAGATCATCAGCCAGCAGACCGCGCGCACGATGATGACGCTCTTCCGCGCGGTCACCGCGCACGGCACCGGCGCTCAAGTCGCGCAGATGAACCACCCGCTCGGCGGGAAAACCGGCACGACTAGCGACTTTACCGATGCGTGGTTCATGGGTTTCTCACCCTCCGTGACCTGCGGCGTCTGGGTCGGCTACGACAGTCGCCAGTCCCTGGGCGAAAAAGAAACCGGCGCCCGCGCAGCCTTACCCATCTGGATGGAGGTCATGAAGACCGCCATCGCCGGCAAAGACGACGAGCAATTCCCGGGCGACACGGAGCAGCCTCCATTGGAGCAGGCCAGGGCCAATCGGCCCGCGAGTCCTGGCCCTTTGGTGACGAATGCTCTGCGTCCTTCGCCGACTCCGATACCCCGGAACCAAACTCTTTCGCCGCCGGCCAAGGTGACCGCGCCGCCTGTTGCAAAGTCTGTTCAGACAGGGCTCCAGCCGGTTTCTCCTCACTGATTGCAACTGGCGCCAACCGTCCATAGTCGCTCGGGTTGACATCCGACCCAAGCGGGGCGCATACTCAGGTCGTATGCCGACCCAAGAAAACAATGACGATCGCATAGCCCTCCTGCAGGGCACGCTTGACCTCCTGATTCTGAAAACCCTTATCCTAGGTCCCTGCCACGGCCAGGGCGTCGCTCGCTCCATTCAGCGGCAGTCTGAGGAAGTTTTGTTCGTCGACCACGGCTCGCTCTATCTCGCTCTTCAACGCCTGGAAGACAAAAAGCTCATCCAAGCCAAGTGGGGCACCAGCGAAAACAACCGCAAAGCCCGCTTCTATTCGCTCACCGCAAAGGGCCGAGCAGAACTGCACGAAAAAGCTTCGCAATGGAAGCGGCTGACGCGCGCAATGGAATTAATTCTTGATCCGAGCGCCGAACCCCAGGGCGAGGAGGCGTAATCACATGTTCAAGTCAAAAAGAACCGAAGAAGACTTTGCCGATGAGATCAAGGCCCACCTCGAACTGGAAGCTGATGACTTGCGGGGCGAAGGATTAAGTGAAGAAGAATCCGAACGCCGCGCCCGCGTTGAGTTCGGAAACGTCCCTATCGCACAGGAGAAGTTTCGTCTCCGCGGCCGCTGGCAAGCTCTCGACAAGTTTGGGCGCGATCTTCGCTTCGGCATACGTTCGCTTCTGAAGAGTCCCGGCTTTGCGCTCACTGCAATTCTCACCGTGGCTCTCGGTGTGGGTGCCAACACCGCCGTCTTCAGCGTGATGAACGCGGTGCTGCTGAAGTCGTTGCCCGTCGCCGACCCGCAGACGCTCGTCTATCTCAGGACCTCCGACGCGCCCCGCGGAACAGGTACAGTCGACACCAATGAGACGATGTCCTATCCTGTCTACGACGCTCTGCGCAAGCAAACTAAGGCAATCTCTTCGCTGATTGCCTTCGTGCCACTTTCCAGCAGCAAAGTTGCTGTTCGCTATGGTTCGCAGCCTGAAGAAGCCGAAGGCGACATGGTGAGCGGTGCATTCTTCTCCGGCCTGGGCGTGAGTTTGCCACTTGGCCGCGGCTTTTCAGAACAGGATGAAGCGACGCACGCGCCGCTCACTGTCCTCAGCTACAACTACTGGACGCGCCGTTTTGCACGAAATCCTTCTGTTCTCGGGCAGACGCTCTACGTGAACGGCGTCCCCATGACCATCATTGGAGTTTCCGCGCAGGGATTTGAAGGCCTGGAGGCAGGCGGATCAACCGACTTCTGGATTCCACTGCAGAATCGACGTGAGCTCAATGCCTGGGGCAATCCTCCTGAAGACGGCAAACTCTACATCGCAAATTCCACCTGGTGGTGCCTGCGGCTCATTGCGCGCCTCGCACCGGGCGTCAGCAAAACTCAGGCCATTGCCCAACTTCAGCCAGTCTTCCAGTCTGCAGCTCGAATCGGGCTGGGCTCGCCGATGGAAGGCGAAAAGTCGCCTGTGCTGAGCTTTACCGAAGCCAAGAGTTTTCCGGGCTACGACCAGCAGTACGGCAATCCGCTGCGCATTCTCATGGCCATGGTCGGGCTTGTGCTGCTCATCGCGTTTGCCAACGTGGCTATGCTGCTCGCGGCGCGCAATGCAGCGCGCCAGCGCGAGTTTTCCTTGCGCCAGGCTCTGGGCGCCGGCCGAGGGGAGCTTTTCCGTCAATTGCTGACGGAGAGCTTTATTTTAGTCATCGCCGGCGGAGCGCTCGCATGGGTCTTCGCAGTCATGGCGGCGCGGCTGCTCGCGAATTGGGCGCAGATCGAATCGAGCCTCGCGCCTGACCGCACCGTGCTCCTGTTCACGCTTGGGGTTCTGGTGTTCGCGGCCCTGCTGTTTGGCCTGGCGCCGATGCGTGTGGCTCTCGCCGGCCGCGCGGAACTGGCCCTGAAAACGTCAGCGGCGACGTCAAATGTTGATGCGGGCAAATCGCGCACCGGCAAAATTGTCATTGCGCTGCAAATGGCCATGTGCGTGGTGGTGCTTGTGGGAGCAGGACTTCTGGTTCGCACGCTGAGCAATCTCGAAAACACTCCGCTGGGAATGCGCGTTGATGGCCTCGTTGTTTTTGGCGTCAAGCCGGATATTCCGTCGGTTCCAACTGGAGTTGCTTTTTATCAGAACCTCATGAGCAAGCTTCGCATCCTGCCCGGCGTCGAGTCCGTCACTGTCATGGACTCACGCATAGGCGCGTGGGAGTCAAACAATGGCGCCATGATGGTCGACGGTCATTTGCCCGACGTGGCTAATGGCGGTTCGCGCACCGTCCGCAGCAACGTCGTTGGACCAAACTTTTTCACCACCCTTGGTGTGCCGATACTCGAAGGCCGCGACTTCGCCGATTCTGATACCGCAAGCTCTCCGCACGTCGGCATCATCAACGAAGAATTTGCGAAGCGCTTCCTTCCCAACCAGAATCCGCTCGGCCACACTATCGGCACCGAACATGGTGAATACACGATGACAGTTGTCGGCGTCGTCAAGGATCACAAGTATCGCAGCATCGACGAAACGCCCATCCCCATGGCCTGGTACATGTACGCGCAAATTCCTGTCATCGGTGAGATGCACGTGGAAATGCGCGTGAAAGGCGCGCCACTCGCAATTCTGCCGTCAGCGCAAAAGGTTGTGCAGCAGCTCGATCCGAATCTGCCGTTGATAAAGCCCATGACGCAGCGCGCACAATACGACACAACCATTTCAAGCCAACTCCTGTTCGCGCGTCTGGCAGAGTTCTTCGGACTGCTCGCGGTGGTTCTCGTTGCGACCGGCCTCTACGGAACTCTGTCCTATCGCGTCAACCGCCGTACGGCAGAAATCGGCGTGCGCATGGCGATGGGGGCGGGCCGAGCGCAGGTGGTTTGGATGATTCTGCGCGACGGTCTGCGCCTGACCGCGATTGGCGTGGTTGCCGGGATCCCTCTGGCAATGCTTATCGGCCGCGCACTATCGTCGTCGCTCTATGGAGTGGCGCCGCTCGATGCGCTTACCTACGCGTTTGCCGTTGTCGGAGTTACCGTCGTTGCTCTCGCCGCCAGTGCCGCACCCGCGAGCCGTGCTGCCAGCGTCGATCCGCTCAAGGCGCTGCGTACTGAGTAGGACTTATCGCAAGGGCTCCTGCCGATAGAGTTCGACCGTGTGCCGCACCGCGATTGCAATTGCCATCGCAAACATCGCTACGGTTGCGATCGTTCCACCCAGATCGAACAGGAGCAACCGATGCCCCATCACCGTCGCATAGGGGCTTCGCAATAGTGCCAGGGTTCCGATACAGAGCAGAATGCGAATCTCAGTTGGCCCGAAGATCCCCTGCGACATATGGAAGCAGGACAAGGTGTAAGTGGCGAGGTAGCTTTCCGCTGACAGCAGCAAGAATCCCATGAGCATCGCCGCCGCAACCGGCCAGTGCACAAAGCCGGAGCAGCCAAGCCCGCACATCAACGCGGTCGCTCCAAAAATATCCACGATGTGATCGACGTAAAACCCGTAACGGGGCCGCTGCTGATTGCGCGCGCGTGCCAGCGTCCCGTCCATGCTGTCGCCGAACCAGTTGAGAGCGATGCAGACGATTACACCAATCAGTCCGGCCTTGTGGTAGCGCGAAAGGGCGTAAAACAACCCCGCGCCGATCTGTGCGCATAGACCGACCGCCGTGAGCCCATCTGAAGTCACCCATGGCGGCATGCGCTCCGCCATCCATGTCAAGGCACGCTTCTCGATTGCGGCGGTAAGAGACTGATTGATGCGGCGCGCGGATGCAAAAGCTCCGGCTCCGGTCCCTGTCACAGATGTCGAAATCATGAATGTCTCCTCTTGCCGGGTTGAATTAGCTCGCGAGCGCGGTGCACGCGGCCCGCAACGTAAACTCCAGCGATTCGCGCGGCACGCTTTCCACGTAGGGCCGCACTATCCAGCCGAGTCCGGTTGGAATGGCGCGCGTCAGCGAGATGGACTCGATCTGCATATATAAGCCGCCGTCGCGTTCCTCGTAGCTCCAGTAGATGTTCTGCCGCCACAGAAACCCATGCGCCTCGCCGTCACTCAACGCGCGCTCATGCGGTGTACCGGGCGAATCGATCTCCGAAATACGCGTGCTGCGCGAGATGCTGTATCCGTGCCGTGCGTCGAGCCGGCCAAATGTGACGTCGTAGGTCGAATCCATGACGACGGTAATGACGTGGTGTTGGCGCACGCGCATCGACGCCGTGAAGTGGTCCGGAATCCCATCGTCGTGCGGCGAAAGAACCCGGGCCTTCATGACCTGCGGCGAGAAGTGTTGAGGATAGGCGCTGACGTTCTTCATGAGCCGCTCGAATTCAACCGCGGTGACTCCGCTCACGAATGCCGTGCCCCGCCAGTGGTGCAGCATCGCCCCGCGCAAGCCAGCCTGGCTAGCCTGCGTGAGTTGCTCAATGATCAATTCTCCGCGCTGGAGTCGCAGGGTAGTCTCACTGCTCGATCCAACGGAGACGAGAAAGCCATTCCACGATCGGTGCTGCTCAGCCAGCCGCGACTCCACCTTGCTCACGTAGGCGTTGAAGGCGGCGGTTGCTGCGGCCGGTGCCTCAGACATTCCGGCCGAGCATGCAGACAGCAAAAGCAGCGATGCCAGAATCGTTCGCGTCCGAGTAGCCATTCGCCGGCTTGGAATCCCACGCCTCATGCATCGAGCCTCCCAAACGTCTGCGGGAGAATCAATGCAGCGCGTCACACGCGGCAGGCGAATGAATCTCACGGCGCAACTCTCTGCGTGAATTGGATTTCCGCAAACTTGTTCATCGCCCCCAAATGGGGAATGGAAGGGCAACTCGGGTAAACTGGCCAAAAGAGATGACGGAATCCGCGCCAGCCCGGCGTTATCGCTTCGGAGTATTTGAGGCAGACGCCTCGACAGGGGAGCTTCGCCGGCAGGGAATTCGCATCAAGCTCCACGCGCAGCCGTTCCAGGTGTTGTTGATGCTGCTGGAACATCCCGGCGAGCTGTTGACGCGCGAAGAAATCTCCAGCGCATTGTGGTCCGACGGAACTTTTGTCGACTACGACCACGGCATGAACTCGGCGGTCAATCGCATCCGAGAAGCCCTTGGCGACGATGCCAACAGTCCGCGATTCGTAGAGACGCTGGCTCGCCGCGGATACAGATTCGTCGCTCCCGTGGAGCGTATTGCCGACGAATCAGCCCTGCGGCCCCTCGCGGCTGCCCATTCTGAGCCGCATCAGCCAACAATGGAGTCTGAGTCAAAGCTCGGCAATGGAATTCTCTCGTCACCCGAAGAACTCCCTGAGACGTCACAGGCCGTGGTGCAGACTCTCTTCCTTCTGTTGCAACTGATGTACCTGGGCTTTTATATCGGGGCGCTCACGAATCTCGCAGAAATTGAGGATCTGCTTTCACCCCTCGCAAGTGGGACGCTTGTCGTTGATGTCCTTCTGGGAACAGCTGTGATCCTGATTCCCGTACGCGCCTTCGTTCTGTGTGCAGTGCTGTTTCGCGCGCCACGGATGCGTGACAAATTCCTGAAGATGTGGCCCTGGCTGCTCATTGCCGACGTGCTGTGGGCGCTCTCGCCTTTTCTGCTGCTGCACCACATCAACACTGGGATCGCACTGGCCTGCATGGCCCTGCTCGTCTATTCGCCGTTCGCACAGCGCTCACTTGTGCTGATGGGTGCGGGTTGGGACAGGACCGAAGTGTCAACCGTGGCTCGCTGAACTAGACAGATTCCCGGTCTCGATTCTCTGCCGAAACTTCTATAACTGGTCGTAGAGCGAGGTGTTCCGGTATCCGAGCAGCGTTACAAGCGTCCAGATTGCGAGCGCAGTTCCAAAAGGAATCTTGAGAATGCTCAGGAATGCTGCGACAATCGCGACCACGCGTCCCCATGGCGCACGTTCCATCAAGCCCCAACCTGCCACAAGAGCAAGTCCGGAACGCAGCACCACCATGACCCACGCGAAATGAATAATCGCTGATCCAAAGCCGGGACCGAGCGGAAAGTTGCCATGGGCCCATGGACCGTGCATCCAGAAGCCGCCGCCGTTCAGGAACGAATTGGCAAAGCTCAGACCAACGATGCCCAGCGCCAGCGAGAGGCCGCCATAGATAAACCACACCGTGCTGAGCGCCCGCACCCGATTGGAGTAGTTTGCCACTTCAAACGCGAGGTTCGGGACCGCTGGAGGAGGCTGTGCCGCGGCCGGGCGGCCACATTGGGGGCAAACGGGTTGTCCTGGCGCAAGAGCGTGACCACATCCACTGCAAAACATCCTTTACCTCCCTGGAGCTACCGAGATTCTATTCTTCTCAATCCTCGCGAGCCCGGCGGAACCTTCTTATTCCTGCTGTAAATGGGTACGCAGGGGTGTCCGGATTCGTTCCCATCGCTCTTCATGGCGGTCGTCGTGCAACACCAATGCGCTGACGCGGCCCTGAGAATCGTGCTCCGCCAAAATCCTCGTCAGGCTGCTTCCATTTGGGTAGAAAAGAACCGAAGCAGATTCCGCCGCCAATTCGGCAATTTCCCCATAGTGATTCTTCTGGTAAAGCAGATCCCCCTGGCGAAACAGCGTGACCACCACCAGCCCCCGCTTGTCCACGTATTGACCGGCAAAGCTGTCGAGCTGGGCCGGTGTGAGCTTCAGTTCGGGCGGGTGGAGCGGGATGGAAACGCGTTCCGCAAAAGGAGGCGGTTGCTGCGTTTCACGGCGATGCTGCAGCAGCCAGCGTGGTAACTCCGGCTCGTTGAAAGCGCGCGTCCAGCAGTCATGCTTGAGGCCCTGGTACACCCAAAGACGCACGTGTCCTCCGGAGGCTTTAAATGCGGTGTACATCAGTTCATCCTGCCGCGGGGCAACCACCTTGTCGTCGGCTCCATGAAACAGCCACAACGGCGTCCGTCCTACGGCCTGCGCATATTCGCCCGGCAGAGTGGATGCCTGGAGCCAGCGCTCCGGCGCGTAGCTCCAGAAGATGCCGCCGGCCGCGATTGCAATGGCCGCCCACCGCGTGGGATATTGACGCGCCAGTTCCCACGATCCGTACCCACCCAGCGATAGTCCCATAAGATACGTGCGCGCCGGATCGCCCTGAAACTCGGCGGTTTCTTCGTCAAGCTCGGCCATGGCCATGGCGAGCATGTCCTTGTCAGTCCAGTAGCGGTCGATGGAGCACTGCGGCATCACGACGATAAAGGGCCAGCGCTCGGGGTGATCGCGAATCTCCTCAGGCAAGCCGATCTGTGTTTGCCACATACCCTCGGAGCCGCGCTCGCCTCGCCCGTGCAAAAAAAGGATGACCGGCCAGAGCTTGTGTTTGTCGCGGTGCCAATCTTCTGGAACGTAGACCTGGTAACGGAACGAGGCCCCGCCGATCTGAATCCTGCGATTGAGGAATCCGGTCTCCTGGGTCGGACGTTTGTGAGAATCTTTCGGACCCGTCGCCGCGTGCAGCAGAATTGGCGCCATTCCCCAGGCAAAGCAGAGGCAGGCCGCGAGCAGTCTGAGGATGCGGTGCATAGGCTCTAAACATCATAGAGCCTGCAACGAGGTTTTCTCCGCGGGTCCATCTTCGGGATTCCTTATGAATTTCTTGTGTAGCGGCATGAAACAATCAGAAGGATCGAACCCGAACACGTGCAGATGACCACCTACGAAGCCGGAGAAACGCTCGACCACTACCGCATCGAGGCCGCCGTCGCCCACAGCGGGATGTCTGTACTTTACAGGGCGACTGATCTGAACTCCGGCAGGCAGGTGGCCATCAAGGTTCCGCTCCCCGAGATGGAGGCGGACCCGGTTCTTATCGAACGCTTCAAGCGCGAGCAGGAGATCGGGCAGGAACTCGACCATCCGGGCGTGGTGAAGTCCTTCAACAGCGAAGAACGCAGTCGCCTCTATATGGTTATCGAGTGGGTCGACGGACGACTCTTGCGCACCATCCTGAACGAAGAGAAAAAGCTGCCCACCGAGCGCGCGGTCAAGATCACGCTGGGCATCTGCGACGCACTCGATTACATGCACAAGCGCGGCATCGTCCATCGGGACCTTAAGCCCGAGAACGTCATGGTGGGCGACGACGATCAGATCAAGCTCATCGACTTCGGCATCGCGATGAAGGAAGAAGCGCGCCGCCTGACTTTTGTGAGTGTATCGTCGCTGCTGGGTACGCCGGACTACATTTCGCCGGAACAGGTAAAAGGTGGGCGCGGCGATCAGCGCAGCGACATCTACGCCGTAGGCATCATGCTCTACGAGATGCTCACTGGCCGCGTGCCATTTGTAGGACAGAACCCGCTTGCTGTAATGAACGAGCGCATTCTGAACGACGTGACGCCGCCGCGCGAACTTAACCCGGAGATCTCTCCGCAGCTTGAAGAGATTCTTTATAGGGCGCTTGAGCGCGAGCCCCGGCACCGCTACGCCACCGCCAGCGAAATGATGTGGGATCTGGAACACCAGGAGCAGGTTGGCATAGAGCCCCGCGGTGAAAAGCCAGTCAAGCTCGCTGGCCGCAAGGTCAGTAAAAAAGTGCTGCTCTACGCGGCCATGGCCCTTGTGCCGGTTGTTTTATTCGCGCTGATGCTGCTGATGGCGAAAAAATAGAAGAGTAGTTTACGGTTCACTGTTCAGAGTTCTTAGATCTTAGTTGCGCTACGCATCAACCCCGCATATTCGCTATTCTCTACTGCGTGTCTTTTTCAGTATCTTCCGTGCTCGCTGTGACCATGGTCGCTCGCGCCGCCGGAGGTAGCGTGGCATGGTCGGCTCCTTGTCGAGAACTTTTTGCGCCCACTCGCGCGCATCGGCGAAGCGCCCCTCCGAAACCAGGAAGTCAGCGAAATTCAAATAAGTCTCAGATGAGGTCGAGACAACTGTTACGCGCCGGAAGAGTGCCTCGGCCTTTTCTTTTTCTCCGGTCAGCGCATAAGCGTGAGCCAGCAGGGCCGGCGCGCGGTTGAAGTCGTAGTTTGGCTCTTTAGCGACCACCTTTTCCAAGTCCGGCAACGCCGCCGTAGCATCGCCCAACAGAACGGCGCATACTCCGCGTCGATAAAAGCAATCCAGCGTATTCAAACGCGCGGCGATGGCCTTGTCGAAAGCCTCACGGGCACGCTGCAATTGCCCATCATCCATGCAAAGCTCGCCAAGCTCTTCGTAATTTCCGGCAGATGGGTTGTCGCGGATCGTGAGTTCCAGGGCGGCAATGCGCTTGCGGCGCGAGATGCCCTTGAACGACTGGTTCAGCAGTCCCGCATCCGGGAGGACCTCGGCGAACAGGTAGACGATCGCGCCGATGGGCCCGAGGAAAAGAATGATGTAGAGCCAATAGGTATCAGGCCGGCGGCGAATGAAGTGAATAATCGCGCCAGCCTGGAGCAGCAGGCCCCAGGGATAGAAGAGATGCGTCAGCAATCCCATTGAGTAAGTGGTCCTGAGGTCAGATTATACGGACCATGCGGCGAGAGCAGTCCACTTTGGTGTGAAGCCCTGTAGTCCGTCACGGAACCCTAACGGTACGATTCGTCGCGGTGCACCACAAACTCGGGATACGCATTGCCGCCGAGCTCATGCAAGTCCATGCCAATGCGTTCGCCATCGGGATCCACGCGGAACGGCAGCACGCGATTCAGGAGCCAGAAGACAAAATAAACCAACGGCAGCATTAGTCCCAGCAGCGTCGAAACCCCTATGAGCTGGGCGACAAACTGACCCTGTTGCGGCGCGAACATCCCCGCCGCCGCCAGTCCCCACAGCCCCGCTGCGCCGTGAACGCTGACCGCGCCCGATGGATCGTCGATGGACAGTGCCAACTCAAACAACTCCACCAGCAGCGGAGTTATGATGCCGGCCACAAGTCCCGTAAAGAGCGCAGCTAGCGGGGAAACAAGCCCGGCGCATGCGCTCGACGTCACCAGTCCTGAGAGCCAGCCGTTCGCGCACAAGCTGGCGTCGGGTTTGCCAAATCGGATGCGCGTCACCGAGAACGTAGCCACGAGCGCCGCTGCCGCCGAGAGCAATGTATTCACTGCGGTGACCGCCAGCGCACCGGGCGCGGCATTGAGCCAGAGCAGGGAACCGGCCATGTTCCACGCCAGCCATCCCACCAGCGCAATCAAACAACCCAGCAGCACGTACACGACGTTGTGCCCCGGCATCGCCGTCGACAAGCCCTCGCGAGGAAACTTGCCCTTCCGCGGACCCGCAATCCACACCACCGCGAGTGCCGAGAGGCCTCCGAGCGCATGCACCGACGCTGCGCCGCCTCCATCAAATAATCCGCCACCCGAAGAGAAATTCGCGCCAAGCTGCGACAGCCACCCGCCGCCCCACGTCCAGTGGGCAGCCAATGGAAACACAACCGCGCCAATGATCGCGGCAATCGCCGCACCAGCCGGCAGGCGCAGCCGATCCGCCCCCGATCCCCAAGGGATAAGAACCACGAGCGCGACCGACAGAAGTTCGAACAGAACCGCAAGTTGCATCCGCGCCGGGCTCGCGCCCAGACCACTCAAAAACAGTGGTCCCGCACCTGCCCAGTTCCACGCTTTGCCTGCAAGGCGGAAAACATGATCGCTGTTCGTGCCTGCGGCAATTGCAGATCCCACAACCGCAAATGCAATCATCGCGGTAGAAATCACAACCAGGCTTCCCAGCAGCGACTGCATCGCCGAACGCGACCGGCCCAGCCCCGTGTTCACCACAGCTATGCCGGCAATGGCCAGCGGCGCCAGCAGCAGAAGTCCCAGCGTCAGAGCGAACGAGCTTTCCGGAAAGGGCATCGGCGCCAGCGGAGTCATCGGTTTTCGCTCCGTAGCTGCATGTGGCCGCGCACCGTCGCCACCAGGCCCATTGCTTCAACGGCGAGTCCGCACAAAACAAAAGCAGTCCGCTGCGCCGAATCAGGGAACAGAAGAATTGCCGCAATCGAAAGAAAGAATCCGGCTGGCATCACCAGCAATCCGGCGTATTTCATGGCCCTTTCCTTTCAGTTCTTCCTGTACGGAACTTGCCGTTCAGTGAGACTTCGGGGCACTCACCGGTCTAGGGAGATACAGAATTCGGACGCGTGTCCCGAACCCCAAATAATGAATGTATGGCTGGTGGCAACCAGTTGAAATGCCTGTCAGAATTCTAAAGCATTCAATCGCTGACTTCGATCCTCTAAACGCGTGCGGGTGCGGATTCATCAGCGCATAGATCACACCTCAAGCGTCCTTATGCCTTCTTTTCGAGTGACGGGACAATAATGTCGTATGTACATTCGCCTTGATCGGACACATCGGGCTCTCCCTGTCATTCTCGGCTTCGTCTCCCTTGCCGGCGTCGCCGTATTGCTGGCCTGGGACACTGCTCCTCGCTTCTTTCCTCCCAAAGCCCACGATGTTCTTGGCGCGTTTCCACTCGCCATGATCGCCGTTGCCTACCTCGCCTACCAGGCCGCTCACCGCCCCGCTCGGTTGGAGATTCTCAAGGCGGTCCTTCTCGCGATCGCCTTCCTCTTCTGGGCAGCCAATCAACTCTGGCCCGATATTCCCCAGTCCGTGCTCTTCAACGACGTCGCCATCGCGCTCTTTGTCCTCGATGTATTTCTCGTCATGATCGGCTGGCCCGGTTCCTTTCCCGATGAATCCTTCGGCGAAACCTACGCGGCTGCCTCCGAGCACAGAAAATCCTGACCGCATCCCATCGCCGCGGCGCGATTACTTCGCGGCGGTGGGATAAATTCCCTCCAGTGGCTTGTCCTGCTGGTGATCGAAAGGCGGATTCGGCAGGGGCAGCCGTGGCATCATCGCATCCCGCTGCGCCGCGTTGTACACGAAGATTGCCATGATCGTCGCGGCCTGCTTCAGATCCGGCTCTGACAGCCGCTCATAGGTGTCCTGGTTGCTGTGGTGCGTTACGGTGTCGTAGTCGCGCGGATCCTGGATGAACTGAAATCCCGGCAGACCTACCTGGTCGAAAGGCACATGATCAGTCGATCCCGTATTGCGCATGGAGATGGTCGTGAATCCGAGATCCTTGATCGGCGCCGCCCACTGCACGAAGATATGCGCCGCCTGAGAATTTCCTTCTGAGAAGATGCCGAGGAATTTTCCCGTGCCGTTGTCGGCGTTGAAGTAGACATCGAAGCGCGCATGATCGGGCTTTACGGTCACGGGTCCCGTCTGCTCTCGCAGGAACTCCGGCACCACCTGCTGCTCCGGCTTCGTCGAATAGCTGAGCGAGCCATAGTGATTCCGGATGTAGCCCGACGAACCGAAGATGCCCTGTTCCTCGCCGCCCCACAAACCAATGCGAATGGTCCGCCGCGGCTGGATGTTCAGGGTCTTTAAAATGCGCATCGCTTCCAGCGCAATGATCGTGCCGGCTCCGTCGTCCGTGGCGCCCGTACCCGCGATCCAGCTGTCGAGGTGACCACCCATCATCACCACCTGGTCCTTCAGTGCAGGATCGGTCCCGGGAATATCGGCGATTACGTCCTGCCCGTCGACATGATCTCCGCTGAAGCGCGTGTTGATGTTGAGCTTCAAAGACACAGGCACATTGTGCGAGACCAGCCGATGCATTCTGAGAAACGCTTCATCGGCAATCACTGCCGATGGGATGGGCTGCTTGTGATCGGGCAGGTAGACGAACCATCCCATCGACTCGCCGGTATCATCGTGAATCACTCCCCGGGAGCCACCGGGCACAAGAACTGCGACCGCGTGCTCATCTGCGAAGAACTTTGCCACTTTTTCTTTAAAGGCCATCCGCTTGAAGATCTTTTCCCAGAACGGTGGATCGTTGGGTAGCACGAAGCTGTCCTCCTGGTCGCCATTCAACGGATAGCTGGCAAAATGCTCGAGCTTGGCCGCATCGTAGTGCTCCAGCGGATTCACGGGGTCAGGATTGATTTTTGGCGCATTGCCATAGAGGATGATTTTTCCCGCGAGCTTGCTCTTCCAGGTGTCGAATCCCTTCTCGTCTTCGATCTCCGGAACAGCGATCACATCGCCCGTTACCTCTCCTGTTGTCGCCGGCGACCATGGAGTAGCCTGCGCCAACGGAGTCGCAGTCGAAGGCGCAGTCATCAGCACGCTGGTGCCCACCTGCGTCCAGCCCATGCCAAAGTCGCCCCACGACTCCTCGTGAGGATTGTTCGCACCCATGCGGCGAAGCTGCTCGATGGACCATTGCGCCGCTCGTTCAAATTCAGGCGAGCCTGTGAGCCGCGGGCCGATGCCGTCAAACAAGCCGCTCCCGTACTCCATGATGTGCGAATGCATCAGGCCTTCATCGCGAATCCGCGCAATCGTCTCAAGGTCGAGGGACTCGGATGCAGGTTGCGCGGCCGACTGGCTGGCAGCGGTTTTCGCACCCTGACCAATTGCTGCGAGTGAAACAGAGGCGCAAAGAGAGATGGCAAGCAGCAAGGGAGTGGCGATTCTCATGCCGCCCAGAATACTACGGCGATAAAACAAGCCCGCAAACTGAAAATCAGAAGACGTGCTGTGCCACTGTAGACTTACGGCATCTCCATCGGATCAAAACCCAACATGACAAAAGCTCCCCTCGCATCTCTTCTCCTCGCCGGTGCTGCATGCGTCTGCCTCGGCCAGCGCATTGAAGTCACAGTGCCCTCGACCAAGCCGTTAAATGGCCACTTGATTCTCGTTATTGCCAAGACCGATAAGCCCGAGCCGCGCATGCAACTCGCGGAGACCTACGATTCAGCCGAAGGATTCGGAGTGGATGCCGAAAACCTCGCGCCCGGCACCTCGCTCGTCATCGATGCCCAAACCTTCGGCTATCCGCGTCGCTCGCTGGCCGATCTCGATGCCGGCGACTATTACGTGCAAGCCGTCTTCAACGTCTATGAGCAATTTCATCTCGCCTCCGGCAAAACCGTCTGGTTGCCGCCGGACAAGGGCGAAGGCCAGCGCTGGAATGAGAAGCCCGGCAATCCCTATAACAAGGCGCAGAAGATTCACTTCGATGCGAAGGCGCAAACCGCGATCAAGCTCACACTCGATCAGGTCATCCCTCCCATCGAAGGCACACCCGACGATCCACAGGTGATCGCCCGGCAGCAGTCCACCACAAAGTGGCTTAAGTTCGAGCGGTTCCGCAGCGAAAAGCTCAGCGCCTTCTGGGGGCGGGATATGTATATGGGTGCATGGATCCTGCTGCCGGACGGATTCGACGAGCATCCAGACGCAAAATATCCCGTCGTTGTCTACCAGGATCACTACCATCCCGGCATCGGACCGGCGCAGTTTACCGCCACGCCGCCCGATCCAAAGTCGGAGCAGTTTATCCGCCTGCAACGTGGCTATCGACTCTTTCAGGACTGGACCAACGGCCGTCTGCCTCGCGTGATTCTGATTTATGTGCAGAATGCCAATCCTTACTACGACGATTCCTACGATGTTGATTCAGCCAACGTCGGCCCCTATGGATCCGCGATCAATGACGAACTGATTCCCTGGATTGAGAAAAAATATCGCGGCATCGGTCAGGGTTGGGCTCGCGCCACTTACGGCGGATCAACGGGCGGATGGGAGGCTCTCGCCACGCAAGTCTTCTATCCCGACTTCTACAACGGCGCCTACGTGGCCTGTCCGGACCCCGTCGATTTTCACGCCTACCAGAACATCAACCTGTATGAAGATGCGAACGCCTTCGTCCGCAAGGGCGACTTCGGCCAGGTCCCGATTGCTGCTGATCGTAAGCCCGACGGCAGCATTACCGCGGAAGCCGGTGCCGAGTTCGCGTACGAATACGTGCTCGGCACCCACGGCCGCTCCACGGAGCAGTGGGACATCTGGCAGGCAGTGTTTTCTCCCGCGGGCGGCGATGGCTATCCCGCGGAGATTATCGATCCGCTGACCGGCGCGATCGACAAGAAGGTTCTGGCCTACTGGCACGATCACTACGACCTCACGGCGATCATGAAACGCGACTGGCCCACGCTCGGCCCAAAACTCGAAGGCAAGTTGCACATCGCGGTCGGCGACGGCGACACCTTTTTCCTCAACAATGCAGTTCACATCCTCGACAAGCAGCTTCAGGAAACGCGCAATCCCCATTCCGATGCGACATTCCAGTACGGCCCCGGCATGCCGCATTGCTACACCGGCGGTCCATCGGAGTACACCATGCAGCAGAATAATGCCGACTGGACTCAGCGTGTATTGCCCAGGATGGTCGCGCACATGTTGGCGACGGCTCCGTCCGGAGCGGACACGAAGTCCTGGCGCTACTGAAGAAGCGGGAATTCATCACGCGAATCAACAATTCAATGGGAAGAACATCCCATTCTCTGGGACAAGCAGAATCGATCAACGTGCGCGTTTATTCGCAAATTGCGTAGTCCTAACGTATTTCACTTTCAAGGGACTACAAAAAATTCGGCAGCATAAACAATTTTGGTTCTCTCAACTGTTGAGAGCGTTACAGATAGGGCTTCGGCTGCTATATTGAATTTTCGGGGTCGGCCGCCTTCAGGTGGGTTTTGTCCGAAAACGAAAACTGACCACATCCTGTGTGATCGCCAGCACTGCGCGCACAAACTACTGGACAACGAACAACAAGCAGGAAAGCATTCATGGCGCAGATATTTGACCGCAGCTCCAATGCTTTGGCTCGAGCGAGCCTGGTGCTGACGGGTCTGATTGTGATTGCACTCGGAGTGACGCTGGATCAGTTGCAGCGCTCCCCATGGGTCACTCGACAAGGCCAGCGACCGGAACAGCCGGTACCCTTCAGCCATAAACATCACGTGACGGGACTGGGTCTTCAGTGCCAGTACTGCCACACGTCGGTTGAAAAATCCAGTTATGCCGGTATTCCCCCCACCAAGACCTGCATGAACTGCCACGCGCAGATCTGGACCAACGCAGCGCTGCTGCAACCGGTGCGCGACAGTTGGGCCAGCGGCGAGTCGCTGCCATGGATCAAGGTGCACGACCTGCCCGACTACGTCTTTTTCAATCACTCTATTCATGTGAACAAGGGCATCGGCTGCGCAAGCTGTCATGGTCGCGTCGATCAGATGCCGCTGATGTATGCGCAGAACACCCTGCAGATGGAGTGGTGCCTGAATTGCCATCGCAATCCGGCCAAGAATCTTCGTCCTACCGGTCAGATCTACAACATGGCCTGGGAGGCTCCCGCCGACGATCGGCCAGTGTGGTGCTCGACCGCTGACGTTCAGTCAGGCACACCCACCGCTCAAAGCGTGAATTGCACTGTCAAGGATCCCAGCGGTGAAGGGCCGCAGATGGCCGCATTGCAACTGCCGAATGCTCCCGTGAGTGGCCAGGCCAGCGATGCTCCAGGGGGCGTGGTTCCGGCGGCATTGCACTACGAGAAATTCACCAGCCAGGATCAGCTGGGCCATTTTCTTCTGAAGCAATATCACATTCGCACTCCGAACGAACTGAGCAGTTGCGAGGTTTGCCACCGATGAGTCGCGAGCCCATGAATGCAGGAACGAACCAGGCGGGGAACACTGTGGAGATTGAAAAAAGCAAGCCCAGCCTTGCTGATAACTACGCGCCAATGACCCCGAAGCCGATGACATTGGAAGAGGTACAGGCAAAGCTCAAGGCCACCTCGGGCAAGCAATTTTGGCGCTCTGTCGACGAACTTGAGAACACTCCGGAATTTCAGGCTGCGGTGGAAAAGGAATTTCCCAGCGCGGCGCAGGAGTGGGTTGATCCGGTTTCACGCCGCGGCTTCCTCAAAATCATGGGCGCGTCCATGGCGCTCGCCGGGCTTGCCGGCTGCACCAAGCAACCGGACGAGCCCATCTATCCCTACGTCAAGGCTCCCGAAGACCTGCTGCTCGGCAAGCCGAATTACTTTGCCAGCGTGAATCCCTTGCCCACTGGCGGCGTGCCTCTGCTGGTCAAGAGCGATGAATACCGCCCCGTCAAGGTCGATGGCAATCCCGACCACGCTTACAACCACGGCTCGTCTGATGTTTTTTCGCAGGGCTCGCTGCTCGACCTCTACGATCCCGACCGTTCGCAACATGTGACCTTCGAAGGCGAGAACAGCCAGTGGGGCGACTTCGCGAAGGCATTGCACGACAAAGTCAGTGGTACTAAAGACGGCACCGGCATCTATTTCCTCTCCGCGACCATTACTTCACCCACGCTGGCGCGCCAGTGGAAGGCCATACAGGCTGCATACCCCAAGGCAGTGCTGGTGCAATACGATCCTGCAATTGCCGGCACGTTCCTCGCCAAGGGTTACAACGTTCAGTACGACCTCAGCAATGCCGACGTCATCGTGTCCCTCGATGCCGATTTCCTCTCCGGTGCAGCGTACCCCGGCTTCCACAAGCTCGTCGCCGATTATGCGAAGCGCCGCAAAGATCCTGCCGGCGGCATGAACCGCCTCTACACCGTCGAGAGCTCGCCGACGACGACCGGCATGAAGGCGGAGCATCGCCTTGGTTTGCGGGCCAGTGAAGTTCCCGCATTCGCAGCATCGCTCGCCGCCGCAGTTGGAGTAGCCGGTGCACAAGCTCCGCAGTATGCGTGGACCGACGAGCAGCAGAAGTTTCTGGCCGCACTCGCCAAGGACCTGAAAGCCAGCAGCGGCAAAAGCGCCGTCCTTCCGGGCCTTTATCAGGATGAATCGGTCGCAGCCCTCGCGCTTGCTATCAACCAGGCCCTCGGCAACGTTGGCAAGACGGTTGGGGTTTCGTCGGAGCCCGCGATCTCGCTGCCGAGCGACCAGAACGGCGATTTCAAGAATCTCATCACAGATCTCAATGCGGGCAGGGTCGACTGGCTCATCATTCTCAACGCTAACCCCGTTTATTCGGCACCCGCAGACCTTGGATTTGCCGATGCCTTTACCAAGGCAAAGGTCGTCGCGCATCTCGGCTCGCACTACGACGAGACCGGCCATCTCGCCCACTGGCACATTCCTGCCGCACATTATCTTGAGTCCTGGTCCGACGCCCGCGCATACGACGGCACCGTCTCCATCGTGCAGCCGATGATTGAGCCTCTCTATGGCGGCAAAAGCGCGCACGATGTCTTTCAGACCCTGCTCGACAATCCGCTCCTCAGCGCCTACGAAGCCGTCCGCACTACCCAGAAGGACAACATCAAGGGCGAGTTCGAGACGGGTTGGCGTAAGGTTCTGCATGCGGGCTGGATCGATGACACCACGTATGGGGCCGGCGGAGCACCAAAGGCAGAATCATCCAGAGCCCCGGCGCCAAACTCAAAAGATCAGCTCGAAATCATTTTTCGTCCCGATCCGAACATCTATGACGGTCGCTATTCGAACGTTGGCTGGCTGCAGGAACTCCCCAAGCCGGTAACCAACCTGAGCTGGGATAACGCCGCCATCATGTCCGGCGCGACGCTCACAAAGTTCAATCTCGAAGAAGACGACATTATCGAGATCAGTTCCGGCGGCGGCACCGTTAAAGCCCCGGTCATCGTTGCTCCGGGCCATCCTGACAATTCCGTCACCCTCTATATGGGTTACGGTCGCGAGTTTGCCGGCCGCGTCGGATCGGGTGCCGGCTTCAACGCATACCTGGTCCGTACGACCGCTGCCCCCTTCTACTCCACTGGCAGCATCAAGAAGGTTGACGGCAAGTGGGGAATCGCGATCACCAAGAGCCACTACCAGGATCATCGCGGCAAGAACCTCACCGAACACGGCAATCAGAACAACTCCCTTGAAGCTGTTGAAGCCCTCGGCCCGCGCGGCATCATCCGCTACGCCACACTCGAAGACTTCAAAGCAAATCCAAACTTCGCGCATGAGGGCGAGGGGCACGACACGCCCGAGTACAACACCACACTGTTCCCGAACTGGGAGTACAACGGCAACAAGTGGGGCATGTCGATCGACATGAATAGTTGCACCGGCTGCAACGCGTGCATCGTGGCTTGCTATGCCGAAAACAACATCGCCGTAGTGGGAAAACAACAAGTCCGCATCGGCCGCAACATGCAGTGGCTGCGTATAGATTCTTACTTCGAAGGCGATCTGGCCGCGCCCCGCGCCCACTTTCAGCCAATGACCTGCCAGCACTGCGAGAACGCGCCTTGCGAGCAGGTCTGCCCCGTCGGTGCCACGCTGCACACGCCCGAAGGCCTCAACACCATGGTCTACAACCGCTGCGTGGGCACCCGCTACTGTTCTAACAACTGCCCTTACAAGGTGCGCCGCTTCAATTTCCTGCTCTACTCCGACTTTGAGAGCGAGAGCCTCAAGCTCATGCGCAACCCTGACGTTTCGGTTCGTTCGCGCGGCGTCATGGAGAAATGCAGCTACTGCGTCCAGCGCATCAACGAAGCGAAAATCACCGCCGACAAGGAAAATCGCCCGATTCGCGATGGAGAAATCGTTACTGCCTGCCAGCAGGCCTGCCCCGCTTCGGTCATCACCTTCGGCAACCTCAACGACAAAAACAGCAAGGTGGCAAAGCTGAACGAAGACAAGCGCATGTACCAGGTCATCGCCGACCAGAACACGCGTCCTCGAACCCGCTACCTCGCTGAAGTTCTGAATTTTAATCCTGAACTCGAACAGAATCCGGTGGAACACACACCGGAAAAGGGTTGAAGTCACGATGGCAACCAGTGAAATAAAAAGAGCCAACCCTGGCATCGATCCCAAAACCGGTGAATACCGCGTCGTAGGCCTGGGTGAGACCTTTAAGTCGATTACCGAAAAGATCTCGGGCATCGTGCTTACGCCGCACACGCCGCTGGGCTTTCTCGCCTTCTTCGGTATCGCCGGCGGTGGCGCCACCATGCTGCTGGTTGCGGTCACGTGGCTGTTCCTCAAGGGCGTCGGCATCTGGGCCATCACGCAGCCCGTCGCATGGGGCTTCGCGATTATCAACTTCGTCTGGTGGATCGGTATCGGCCACGCCGGCACCCTGATCTCTGCCATTCTCCTGCTCTTTAAGCAAACCTGGCGCAACTCCATCAGTCGCTTCGCCGAAGCCATGACCATCTTCGCCGTGGTCTGCGCCGGAATGTTTCCGTTGATTCACGTCGGCCGTCCGTGGCTTGGATACTGGCTGTTCCCCATTCCGCTGACGATGAACGTGTGGCCGCAATTCCGTTCGCCGCTGCTGTGGGACGTTTTCGCAGTCTCGACTTACGCAACCATCTCCGTCGTCTTCTGGTATCTCGGCATGATCCCCGACTTCGGGACCTTCCGCGATCGCGCGCAATCAAAGCCGGCGCAGTATTTCTACGGCTTGCTCTCATGGGGCTGGCGCGGTTCCATCCGCCACTGGATGCGCTATGAGACGGCTTCGTTGCTTCTCGCAGGTCTGGCAACGCCCCTGGTGCTCTCAGTCCACACAGTCATCAGCTTCGACTTCGCTGTCGCGGTCCTGCCTGGATGGCACACCACCATCTTTCCGCCCTACTTTGTTGCCGGCGCCATCTACTCCGGATTCGCGATGGTGCTCACGCTGGCCATTCCGCTGCGCAAGTTCTACCACCTCGAAAACCTGGTAACTGAGCGCCACATCGACAACATGGGCAAGGTCATGCTCGCCACCGGCTTCATCGTGGCCTACGGTTACGGCATGGAAGCCTTCATGGCCTGGTACTCCGCCTCCCATTGGGAAGCCTTCATGTTCTGGAACCGCGCGTTCGGTCCCATGGGGTGGTCCTACTGGGTGCTGGTCACCTGCAACCTCGCCATTCCGCTCACCACGCTCTGGTCGCGCAAGCTGAGGACAAATATCAGCTTCATGTTCTTCATCTCGATCGTCGTGAATACAGGAATGTGGTTCGAGCGCTTCGTCATTGTTGTCACAAGTCTCTATCGCGACTTCCTCCCATCTTCGTGGGGCACGTATCGCG
>NZ_JBARMD010000711.1:0-1633 GCF_049802275.1 Occallatibacter sp.
CGAGCTATCACTGCGAGGAACCACTCTCTACCGAAACAGACGAACAACAGAGTGGGTGGATCGCGCGCTATGCGTGGAGCAGCCGCGTAGACGCAGATGGCAATCGCAGGCCGAGCGATTATCACAAGGTGCTGCTGAAGCGGCTGAAGAGTCTGGATGCGAAATTGCGCGAGAACTTTGGTGCGTTTGAATCGCGAGCCTATGTCGACACGGGACCGGTGGTAGAACGCGCGCTGGCGACGGCGGCGGGACTGGGATGGACGGGAAAGAACACGTGCCTCATTCATCCGAAGCTGGGGTCGTTTGGATTTCTGGCTGTGCTGCTGACTTCGCTGGATGTCAGTCCAGAAGGGAAAACAGCTGAGGTAGTCAAGGATCATTGCGGGACGTGCACGCGATGCCTAGATGCGTGTCCCACAGGCGCGTTGATCGCGCCGTACCGGATGGATGCGACGAAGTGCATTTCGTATCTGACTATCGAACACAGGGGTACGATTGCACCGGAACTGATGGCGGGCATGGGGCGGCAGGTCTTTGGCTGCGATATCTGCCAGGATGTTTGCCCGTGGAATCGTAAAGCGCCGATCGCGGCAGATGCGGAACTGGAGCCGCGGGACGAGCTGGTGAATCCCGCACTGGAATGGCTGGCTTCGCTCGACGAGAAGGACTTCGAGCGCGTCTTCAACGGTTCACCGGTGCGGCGGGCGGGGTTCGCAGGATTGCGGCGGAATATCGCCATCGCTATGGGCAACAGCGGAAGCCAAGGCTTCGCATCGCGTTTGAAAGAGTGGGCAGAGTCGGCAGACGAAAATATTCGCGCCGCTGCACAATGGGCGATCGAGAGGTTGACTCCCTGAGTCCGGGCAGATTGTCAGTTGTTGATGGGCCGTCCGAAACACAGCACGTAACCGTTGTTGTCCTTGATCTCAAAGGCTCTCAATCCGTCACTCGTGTTGGCCAGTTCGCTGTGGATTGGAGCGCCTTTCGCTGTGAACTCTGCGTAAAGGGAGTCGGGATCGTCGGTGTAGATGTAAACGTCCCATCGCGCCCACGGGTGCCGCGAGGAGTTCGGTTGTGGATGCACATCGCTCGCAATGCTCTTGAACATCAGCATGATCTTGTCACGCCCGACGAAGGCCCGGTAGTCCTTGACGTCTCCCTCACCGCCGCCTTGATAGGGCACGTTGAAGCCGAGCTTCGATTGGTAAAAGTCGAGCGTTGCGGGCAAATCATCGACAACGAAAAAGGGAGTGGCGCTTATGAGCATGGCTCTCAGCTCACAGAATAGTCTGCGATATCCGCAAAGGCAGCGAAAATCGCAGGCACACAACTTCGTGCCGCCGCACAATGGGCGTTTGGCAAGCTGGTTGTTGAGACGACCCCCGGGAAGAGAAAACCGCAAAGGCAACCGGCAATTCAAAGCGACCTCAGCCAGCGAGGCCGCAAAAGCAAATCTACCCGACCACCCGGCTGACGTTTGCGGCGCTTAGTCCTTTGGGTCCCTGCTGGCACTCAAACTCGACCGGGTCTCCCTCGTTCAACGTTTTGTAGCCGTTCTCCTGGATGGCGGAAAAGTGCACGAAAACATCCTCGCCGCTAGACCGTTGAATGAACCCGTACCCTTTGGCACCGT
>NZ_JBARMD010000712.1:0-3076 GCF_049802275.1 Occallatibacter sp.
GCCGCGATGGGTGGCTGGCATATGCCGGCGAGTCCGGCGCAGTCGGCTGCGGTGGCGATTGGCGGACTGGCGCAGGCGACGCTGATTGCGACTTACGACTACTGGGGCTACTACAACATCACTTTCCTTGGCAGCGAAGTGAAGCAGCCGGAGAAGACGATTCCGCGCGCGATCCTGCTGTCGGTGCTGTTTGTGACGACGCTCTATGTCGTGATGAATCTTTCGGCGCTGCCGTCGATGCACGAGGCAGCGGCACATGTGAAGGAGAGTGCGATTCTGCGCCTGCAACTGGTCGCGGAGATTGCGCGCTCGGCTTTCGGACGGTGGGCAGGCTACACAGTTGCGGCGCTCGTCATGTGGACGGCGTTTGCATCAGTCTTCTCGTTGCTGCTGGGATATTCGCGCGTGCCGTTTGCAGCGGCGCAGAGCGGGAACTACTTTCGTTTTCTGGCGGCAGTGCATCCGAAGCATGGGATTCCGCATCGGTCACTGGTGGCGCTGGGGCTGGTGGCCACGGTGTTCTGCTTCTTCAGCTTGCAGCAGGTGATCACGATGCTGGTAGTGACTCGGATTCTGTTGCAATTCTTTTTGCAGCATGTGGGGGTGATTCTGCTGCGCTGGCAGAGGCCGGAGTTGGAGCGTCCGTTCAAGATTCCGCTGTATCCGCTGCCGCCAGTGCTGGCGATGGCGGGATTTGTGTTCATCCTGGTAAACCGCAGTAACGCGATGAGCGGGCTGGCGATGGCCGGCGGCATTGCGGTTAGCGGAACCTTGATCTATCTTTGGCGCGCGAAAGGGCTGGGCCAGTGGCCGTTTGGTGGCGCGGAGGATACACATCCAAGCTAGGTGAGCGTGGTGTCTGCGGCACGTGGTCCGGACAAGAATGGTCCGAGATGTGGTGCAATGATCTCCCCGTTTTGCCAGCCGCGAGAGCTTTCCGACTCTCGTTCCGCACTCCAAGGGCGGATGGTGGACAATCCGGAAGTCATCCATTTTCGAGTTCTGTCCGGTTAGATGGTAATACACTAGTTGCTCTAATCCCGCGTCGAATATATGCCCTGCTATCATCGGCGCGTGGAAGATCAAGCACTCAAATGGTGGCATGTGCGGTGGACGTTGGCCGGTCGCATAGTCTCCCGGTTTGCAAAGGTTTCTGGAAAGATCATTGGGCTGTTGTGTTTGGGTGCCCTGATTATCTGTTCCGCTTATTACCTGCTATCGCCTTGGATCACCGCACAGGGACTCAAATCGGATCCTCGATTCGGCCTCGTGCCCGTGAGTCTCTCAGGTAAGGCCGAGGCGCCCCTGTCTAGCGCGATCATCGAAGGCTACGGCTTCAATATTAAATTCCCTAGAGGCGTAGTCATCCACACGGCTGAAGATACGATGATCGTGCAATCCCGCGACGGGGAAATATGGATCAAAAACGCGCCGAGCGATGTGAATGATTTGGTCTTCGGCGCGGTCTTAAACAAGGGCGCTCAAAAACTCCTTGAGCAAGGGCTACTCCGTTCCAAGTTCAAGCTGATGCAAGCTGTGATGTCAACGACACCGGACCAGGTGAAATGGTGGAGACTTCGCTCTCGACAAAACCAGAGAGCCGAGTTCCTACTGTTAACAAAGCTCACTGTTCTCGTAGGGTCGATACACCGCTTGACCCCTATCTACGCGATCTCCTCTGGAGAGATTCGAGGATTTCAGTTGGGGAATCCGAACGTTCCACCTTACGAAGCGCATCTAGATTTGTTCGACGCCGCAGACCGGCACTACGCCTTGGATGTCATGGGGCCGGAGGGGCATGGGCAGGTGCTCACCCAGGAGGAAATCAACGCAATCGTTTCGTCAATCCAGCCTATCTCGGACCACTGACTCTATGGGACAAAATTAGACAATCACTGGGAAATCCTGAGTAAGGACTGGGTGGTGGACGATTCGGAAATTGAGATGTTTTGGGCTTACGAAGAGATGAGCAACTGCAGGTTCCTCCACTCCGCTGCGCTCCGGTCGGAATGACAACTTTTATTTAGCGCGAAGGAACTGGACGCGCATCGCAATTTGTGTTTAGTCTAGCGCGAAGGAGATTGGCGCATCGCGGGAAAGTCGTCACCCACTTTCCCACCCATGATGCGATGAGGCTGCGTCATGGATGGGGCACGCAGAATCGTGCTGATTGATGCGGAGAGAGATTGGTGAGACTTTCCGCAGTGAGCCGGATTTATTCGCCGTTCAGGGCGTTGGTTGCGGCCTTGAGTTTGTCGGTTTCGCGTTCGATGGCGGCGGCGGTTCTGGCGATTTGGGGATCGACGGCGGACCACTGCTTTTGCTCGATGGCTTCGCGAACAGCGGGCAGGGTTTTGACGCCGTAGCCGGTGAAGAATCCGGGGGCGTAGACCATGTTTTCAAACCACGGGCGATTGGGCAGGCCCGCGGGATCGGTGAGGGCGTGTTCGGTTGAGATCAGTAGCACGTTGACCTTGGGGTCAACGTTGTCTGCGTGTGCGGTGAAGGCCTTCTCGTAGTCTGCGGCCGCGGCGGTGAGATCGTCGGAGGCCTGATCGAGGGGGGCGAAATTGAAGTAGGGCGGCACGACATCAACCGGAGGCGGCACGCTGGTCTTCTTCGGATCGGCGGCGGCCTTGTAGACGCCATCGGCGAGGTCGGCGTTGCGGTCCTTGATCTGGGTGCGCATGGTGTCGGCGAGTTTTTTAACTTCGGTCACGTAGGTGCGGATGGTGTCGGCCTGATCGGTGAACTGATAGGGCAGGATGTCGGCGTCGGCCATGCGCATCATCATGGTTCCGGCGGTTTGCGCGAGCGCGCGGCCGTAGACGAAGTCAGTGTCCTGAAAATGTGTGTAGTAGTAAAAGTCGTCGTAGACGGAGTGGTACTGGCCGCCGCCCTGGTCTTCGCCGCCGTAGCCGAGGTTGGCGCTGGGAACACCGAGGTGGTCGATGAAGACGGTGTAGTCGGAGCCAGATCCGAGGGCGCCGATGCGCGAATCGGTGCGGGATTTAGCTTCGGTGCGCATCTCGGGAGTGCCGCGCAGACGGGCGGCGAGGCGAGCACGTTTCCAGAC
>NZ_JBARMD010000713.1:0-8573 GCF_049802275.1 Occallatibacter sp.
TCCTGTGCTTCCGCGGAGACACTCGTTGAACCATGCTCCCGGATAACGAGGCGCTTCGCGATACGAACCCGTTGTTCGAGGCGCCGGGTGCGCTCTGTGAGCTCTCGCAGCAAAGAGCGGGAGTGCCGTTGTTCTGTGTGGAGCGTTTGATGGGCGGCGAAATTGGCTTCCGTGGTCGTCTTGAGTTCCAGCAGCATCGGGGAGCGGTCCTGTGCCAACGAAGGCCCGCTCAGCTTGCCGGGAATCGATGCAAGTGGTGAAGACCAATAGAAGGCAAGCCGGAGACGAACGGCGTTGAAGACGGGAAACTTTTCCTCCAGGTTGACGGACAAGATGTTGCGCGGGGCGATCCATGAGGCGAGGCGCGTGCGGCGCAGGAGAGCCATTTCGAGAGGCCCACGCCGTCGTATCACGCCGAGCCGTCTGCGGGGGCGCGAAGCTACGAGAGCTTTCGCCCATGAGCGCCAGCGTCCGGTGCTACCGATCGTTATCCGTTGTATTGATGCGTTCATTGATTGCAGAGATCTCCTCAACCCATCGCCGCCTTTCGCTGTGCTCGAGATTGAGCACGTCGTCGTGCGGCCAGTGAAAGTGGTAGGCGAGAAAGGCTACCTCCTCGTAGAGCGAGTTAAGGGGGTAGCCTAAGATCCCCCCGGGGCACTCATCTCCAATTCAAATTCGTGCGCGCATTTGGGGCAGATCGCGTCTGACCGCGCGTTTCCGTTTCGGTTGATACGGTTGTAGAACTCCTGAAGGTAGGAGAGATCCGCCGAATACAGCCCTTCCATCACCTTTGGATTGACTTGTGACAGGGAGCCGAGCCGCGTGACAACGCGGGACAGGAGAATCAGAACCAGGTAGGCTTCGTTGGCCTGCACCCGTGGATCCTTGAGAGGCAGAATCTCATCGGCCGCGGTGGCGAGCCGCATCACTCCGTCGCGATGCAGCGTGCCGCTCGCGTCGAGCAGGCCCATTGGCAAATTGAATTCGTATTCGGTCTGAAACATGACTTAAGCCCTCTCAAGACCTTCGTGTGCGAGCTCCAGCGTTTCGATCGAGACATCGTTGCCCTTGGCATTAAAGGACGGACCGGTCCATTTTGCCGGCCAGGCATTGACGAAGTTCCACCGGATTTTTTCCTGGCCGGAGCGGTCCATCAGAATGATTGAACCGTGACGGCGCGAAGCGGCGGGGTCTCCTGTCGCCCATTGCTGGTGCCAGTCGTAGAGATCGTGATCGTCCGCACTACCCCATTTGAGCGTGATGTTGGAGTACTTCACTTTGGCGGGCAGCTTCATCATGGTGTTGTTGACTGCTCCCTCGCGATACTCCACCACGTCGATTGCCGAGTCGAGGCCGCTGCATTCCTGAAAAGAAGCGCGCGTGATTCCGTCTATCTCGACCAGGAAGTCATAACTGCCGTAGGGATCTACACGTTGTCCGGTTTGTGCCATGTTTCCCTCCTCCTTTCTCTTAGGATTCTGTTATGGAAGCGCCGCCATCCCACAAGCCGATGGTGACGATGATGAACTCCGCGGGGCGGACGGGAGCCACGCCGATCTCGATATGCAACTGCCCAAGATTGCGAGTTGCCGGCGGGTTGTTGCCTTCGTCGACGCGGACATAGAAGGCCTTATCGGCGGTGGCGCCGAACAGAGCTCCGCTTTGCCATACGCGTGTCAGGAATTCGTTGAGGGTTCGCTTGACCCTCTGCCAGAGGGGCAATCCATTTGGCTCGAAGACTGCCCAGCGCAGTCCCTCTTCAATCGACTGCTCGATGTAGATCATGAGGCGGCGAACGTTGATGTACATCCAGTCGTTCTCCGCCATGTCGACGGTGCGCGCTCCCCACACGGTGACCTGGGAGGTGCCTGGGAAGATGCGCAATATGTCGACGCCCTTCAGGTTTAACGGCCCCTGCTGGGCATCGCTCAACACGCGTTCGAGCCCCAGTACGCCCATGACGGCGGTATTGGCCGGGGCTTTGTGAACGCCGCGATCGTTGTCGGTGCGCGCGTAGACTCCGGCCAACGCGCCGGAAGGCGGGACCAGCATGGTTCTTAAAGCTGCGCCGCTCGAGGTGGGATCCTTGATCTGGAGCCACGGATAGTAGAGCGCCGCATAGCCGCCCGTGGATGGAATCGTGCCGACTTGCATATCGACGCTGCCCGCCCCGCTCAACGGCGCACCGAGAACAGAATCCAGAACCGCAAAGCGATCCGCAGTTGCTTGACAGTGGTTCACCAGCGCGATCTGGATGGCCTGGCCGCTGGCATTTGCGGAGGCATCGGGAATTGCAACGATGTTCACATCCTGGATGTTTTTGAGCTCGTCCAGAGCAGCTTGGTACTCGGCGAGGCCGACGGCGGCGGGATTGTCGTCGGCACCGGGGACGGCCTGGGGAACGGGGGAAAGCGCCGGAATGAGATTCTGCGGGACCGGCGCGGTGGTAGGCAGTGCCGGGGCCTGAATCGAGAAATCCGGCGAGGAGACCATCGAGAATACGTAGTTGGGGTGCTGAGGGCTGATCGACAAGTTGTCGAAGACCTGCGCGGCCTTGCCGGGAATGTTGACCGTGAGCTTGAATTCTCGCGACACGAGGATGGGTGTGGTGAATCCGGCAGCAGTCGACATGCTGTCGGTTTTCGTTCGCGCGGGCGCAGGCGCCAGCTGGACGAATCCTGCGTTGTCGACTCCAAGGACCAAAACAGGCTCGGAGATCGCGGTCTTCGAACTATCCATTCCCTTCAGATCGGCAATGGTTCCGGCGAAGATTCCAGTCGTTTTGGCGAGGCGGAACCTGGTTTGCGAAGGCAGGATGCTTGCGATCCGGAGGGTGTCGGCGACGGCAAGACCGGGGATGGCGATGCTCAACAGGAGAGTATCGCCGGTAATGTTTTCGATGGTTGCGCTCGAAGTCTCAGGGCTTACCTCCTTCGTGACGACATCGCCGACGCGGAACTTCGTGCCGTCGCCGGCAGATACGGTGATGGAGAGTCCAGCGATTCCAGCGACTGCAGAAGAGGGATTGGCCAGGGCGACTCCGGTTGCGCCAGTGATGCTTGCCAGGGCCGTAGCGAGTGTGAATCCATTCGCGGCGGCGCCGGCCTGGATGGCCACGATACGAAAGGCAACTTCAGAGTTGCCATTCTTTATGTCCCATGCTCCCGCTGTACCGGTGCCAACCCGAACGATGTAGGCTTGGGTGCCGCCATTGTCATAGAACGAGCGCACACCAAATCCCATGAAGAATTGCCGGGTGGTGCGAGGCGGGACCATGTACGGATTGAAAGTTCCATCCGGCTGAAGCTCGCCGAATGTGCGCAGGAAGTCGTCGAAGCTGCTGATGCGTGTGGGGGTGTTGAAGGGACCGTTCAGGGCCGGCCCGATAAAGGCCGCCGTACTAGTCCCGACCCCTGCGATGACACCAGGGCTGGTGATTTCGTCGATATAGACACCGGGTACGTCCAGAATTGGCATGGACCGCGCCTCCTATGGGAGTTGGACATCGTAGTTTCCGCTGGCAGACGGCACATCGACCGTTTGCGTGACTTCACTGAATCCCTGGGCACGCACGCGCAATACGTATGTGCCTGGTTGCAGACCGCCGAACAGAAAGCGGCCGTTTTCGTCGGTGACTGCCAGCCTGAGAGGACTGGCGGCGAGGTCTTCGATTCGTATCCATGCGCCGACAACCACAACGCCGGCGGCGGCTACGGTTCCCCCAATCTCGATGATCATTTCGGACGGGAGAGTACTGTTCTGCAGCCGGTACTCGGTTACCCGGGTGGTCACCATCGGCCCCAGAATCTCCTCGTTCAACACCACCGGAAGTGTCGCGACAATATAGACGATGGGCTTCCACGGATGAACCGTTCCGAACGTGCCCCATAACTCGGCAATCTTGGGAAATCCATCGACCGGCAGAATCACGGTGGGCAGTTCCACATCGGCGATCACTGGCGGGAACCCCGCGGGCAAGGGGTTCGGCGCGTAGATATCAGTGGCGATAAGGGGTTCAGAGTTCATCAATGCGCCTATTACCTTGTAGAGCAGCGACACCTCGTCGAGTGTGGGTTCGATACTTGTTGTCGGCGTGGCCGGGCTCCACGCCGTGATCAGGTAGTGCAGATCGATACGCCGTGGGTGCGGCTGGTCGGTGACAGTGAAATTCTGAATGTCGCGTACACGCTCTGTAGAGCGCAGAATGCGGTTTTCGCGAATATCGGCAAGATACACATTGATCGAATTGACGGGCTTTCCCAACACCGTAAGGTTTTTGACATAGGTCCGCCAATCGTCGTCCGGAGGTTGAAAACGAATTTGAGCTTCATCTTTCATCTCGTCGATCCGAGTCAGAAAGAGGTGCCGAAGCAGGTTGTCGAATACGTCGATCATGGTTTACGCTCAGGGCGCCTGCACGATGCCCCGTGTGAGTGTTGTCCTGCCGGTTTTAACAATGACGTACTTCACGTCTGTCGCATGGTGCGGTAGCGCGTCACGAAGCTGTTGAATGATTGCCTCTACTGCGATGCGCAGCGCTTCCCGATCCTTGATTCCCTCGTAATTGCTTCCCAGAGTCACAATGCATTCGGATTGTTTGCTTCTTTGCGCGAAATCCATCGACCGGGCCAGGTCCAGAGCGAAGTCGGAGGTCGCAGCCCAATCATCGGTGTTGCCTTTTCCCTTGACTTCCGCGGGCACCAAAGCGTCCTTGGGCATTTTGGCTATTGCGGATTCGACGGCCGGGTAGTCGTCTGCCTGCACACCGGGGGGCTTGGTTTCTTTCGACTTCAAAACGCCGCCCGCTCCCTGCGCGATCCGCCCCAGTTGCAGGATGTCGCCCTTCACAGGGCCGAAGCCGCCGGGGGCCCTCGTTCCGCGCATGGCGCCCAGGATGTCCGTGGTGTTTTGCGCCTGGTCTCCGGTGCTGATTTGTCCGGGGGGTAAGGGGATTTCGCCGCCGCGGGGCGCGGACTTATCCAGCAAATCCGAGATGCGTCCAACGAGTCCGCTCTGTTGATCGATGAAGGGTTGATTGTCGAGCTCACGGAGCGCCGCGGGGTTGATGCGTGGCACGCGGGCTACGAATTGCTCGGCCATTACGTTCGGATCGTTGGAAGTAGTCTCGGACTGCGCAAACTTATCCACATCCAGAAGACGAGCAGAGGATCCCGCCGACCACGCGAGCTTGCGCAATGCATCTCGAACGACTCGTGCTTTTTTGATGTTTTGCGGCGGCGCGGTCCTCGCAACCTTTTGCAGAAAAGCGGCAACTGTGTGTGTCGCGGAGGGTGTCGAATTCGATGTCGCAGGCGCTGCTCCCGGCTTGGACTGGCGGGCCACGCCTGCCGGGGCTGCGCCCGCGGCGATGGCGGTTTGTCCGGCTGCGTTGTTTCCGGCCGAAGCCTGCCCCGCAGCCGCATCGGCGGATTGTTCGGCGGCTTCCTGGGGCGAACTCACGCGGTCGTCATCCGCTCCAGAATGCCGGTGCTGCTTCACGTGCGCGATTTCATGGGCCAGCAGGGATTCAGCCTGAGGCGAATCCAGCGGCGGGGCGCAGGAGCCCCAGTGAATCTGTCCGTGTTGCACGAACGCCTCGGCATTCAACGAATCGCTCTCTTCGCGGGCAGCGCTGGAATCGTCGATGCGAATATCTCGCGCATCGATGCCAAAGGAGCTTTCCATTCGCGCTCGAATCGACGGTGGGATTTCTTTTGCGCTGTTTCCTTGCGCAAGCAGACCGGCCGTCGCGGCGTTTCCGAGGCCGGTGCGTGAACCTCGCAAAGGCGCGGAATCCTTTGACATCTCGCGCGATTTCGTTGCCGGAGGCGTCATGGAACTTTCACTGGTCGCAGCTGCGTGGCGGTTCATGATTCGGCCCCCGTGGCGTACGGCCCGAATGCACTTGGGGACAGCGGCTTGCCCATCTTCTGGTACTCGCGATCGAGCGCGGTCAGAAGGTGATGCATCGATACGGGCTGATTTTCTTCAACCGCAAGAAACGCGGCGGAGAGGGCAATGTTCTTGATGTTTCCGCCGCTCAGCTTGAACGAGGAAGCGAGAAAGTCGAAGTCCGCGGCAGGATCGAGCGGCACGGCGCTGGGCCAGACAGACTGCCAGATAAGTTTGCGGTCCTCAAGGGATGGGAAGGGAAAATGGACTGTGAAAGCCAACCTGCGCAGGAAAGCCTCATCGAGGTTTTGCCGCAGGTTTGTAGCCAGGATGGCCACGCCGTCGTACATTTCCATCTTCTGCAGCAGGTAGCTGATCTCGATATTGGCGTATCGATCGTGCGAGTCCTTTACTTCAGAGCGCTTTCCGAATAACGCGTCAGCCTCATCGAAGAACAGAATCGCGTTGGCATTTTCGGCGGCGTTGAAGATGCGGTCGAGATTCTTTTCCGTCTCGCCGATGTACTTGCTGACGACGCTGGAGAGGTCAATTTTGTAGAGGTCGATATCCAGTTCGCCGGCTATCACCTCGGCGGCCATGGTCTTTCCAACGCCGGACGGGCCTGCGAAGAGAGCCGTCACGCCCTTTCCGTTCGACAACTTCCGATCGAAGCCCCATTCCTCGAGAACGCGGTGTTGATGCACAACTCGAGCGCAGATGGCGCGCATCTGCGCGGTCGTCTCGGTGGGGAGAATAATGTCGGTCCAAGTGACGCGGGGTTCGATTTTCCGCGCCATGCTGCCGATGTGGCGTCCGGAAAGGGCACGCGCGGCGAGGGAGAAATCACCCAGGGACGGCCGTTTGCTCCCGCGCCAGAGCGCGCGGCTGCGCCCGGAGAGCACGGCACTGACGATCTCATCGGCATGAAGGCGAAAGCGCAAAGCCAGGGAGTCAATTTCCTCGTGGGCGAGTTCGATTCGCTCGGCGGCAAGGCTGCGGCGCCACTGTTCACGACGAACGGCGAAGGAGGGACGCGAAAGTTCGATGGTGATCACCGCCGCATCTTCGAGAAACGGAGCGGGCGCAGAGGCGGCGAGAATGGCGTCGGCGTATGCCGAAGAGAGTTCATCGGCGAGAGCGCGGCCGGTAGGCTCGTCGATTCCATCGCACTCGGCGAAAAATACCGCATTGATGGAGCGCGCTTCGCGTACGGCCACCTGCAGAGCGTCGGCCGACCCGCGCGAAGGTGATTGGCGCAAATCGAATGTCAGCAGCTGCCGTCCGAGCTCGCCCGCGATCGCTTCCGCGATACGCAGCCTCAGTGGCAATTCGGGACAGTTGAGACATATTCGCAGAGGGTGAGTGCCTGTTCGTGAATCCATGGCCAGGCGGCGCAGTCCTTCGATGAGCTCGGGTTCGAGGGGTAGGCTTGCCAGCTCGATCGCATGAGTTCGAAGGGTGCAGACTTCGCCAAGCCGGGAATCGAGCGAAGCTGTCTCTAGAAGTTCTCGAGTGATCTGCTCATCGAGTTTGACGCTACTGCCGAGCAGACCAGCTTCCTGCGAATTGGGATCAGAGGTTACGCGGATCAACCGGTGACGAAGCAGGACCGCGTTCGGGGCGAAATGTACGCGAAAATCCAATCGTTCCGCGGCGGAAGGGCAGAGCAGGTTCAGGATCAGGTCTACGGTGGGCCGTAGACGCGCGATGTCATCCTGGAGGTAGGCGTACAGGCGTTCGTAGCGAAGATCCGCCTCCGGTGCGAGCGCGATCAGGATGACGGCGCAATCGAACCACGAGAGCCCGTAGCGTTCCGCCAGAGAGGCCAATGGAGGAACGTCGTGCACCTGAAAGAAAGGCTCGGCTCCGACATCGCCGAAGGGAGACACGCCGGCTTCGCGGCACGCAATCCGCTCGGCATCTCGAGGAGTGATGTAGAGTCCTCGAAAGCTGGTGGTGTCGGGTTCCCATCCGTAGACCTCGGGAGCGACGCGCAAAGCGGCTTCGAGGAGATGGTCGAGACCTGCAAGGGCAGCCCACACCGAGTCCCTTGAACTGACTCCGCCCAAACCGGAATTTATTGTGGAAGCCCAGGCGCTCACTTATTCAACTCACCTTCCTGGTCGGACTCGCGGATCTTGCCGAATCTCTCCTCATAGGAGCACAGGGACTGAGCCAGCAGGGCTGACAACTCCTTGGCGTGCAGCGGAGCGGTAATGATTCGCTGGATGAAGAATTCAGGGCCGCCTTCAAAGTGCCTTCTGAAATCGAGCAGGAATTCTGCCGAATTAAATCCGACGCGGAAATAATTCGCGTAAAGTTCGCGGCTTTCTTCGTTGCCTGCGTCAGAGTTCATTTCCGGCTGAGGTCTGTGATGCAGGTTGAGGGCCAATTTCGCGATGCCGTTGTCGGGTTGGATTTACTGGAGTTTTCGGTGAGGCGGCAAAGCGTGAGTACATGTTTCGTTACAAATCGTGTGACAGGTTTTGTATCACAGTGTCACCGGCGGTTGGGGTCAGGAAGGCGCCAAGTGGAGGGCTGGCGGCAGGAAGCATTTGGAAGCCGACATGCAGATGAGCATGCATCCCGCTTATGGCCGGCGGCACCAAATCGAGAGCGACTACGAACACAGCTGTGCATGGCGCGCGGCAGCGAGGCCGTGCCGGTTCGCACAGCAA